>JANYJS010000087.1 GCA_025361765.1 Bacillota bacterium | reverse complement strand
GTTCTTTTTCCAGAACTTAGCGTTATGGGCTATGACTTTTATGGTGATCCTGAAATCGGACTCGAAGAAAAGATTTCCACCGCAGAAACATTAACTGGCAAAACCTGCTCTGCTATCTCAAAAATAGCTGAGAAATATGGCGCTTATATTGTGTTTGGCATGGCTGAGAAAAAATCTGAAGATGCCAAGCTGATGTATAATTCGGCGATAGCAATCGGGCCTTCCGGAGTACTTGGATCCTATCACAAGATCCATCCCTTCGAAACCGAGAATTTATGGTTTACAAAAGGAGAAACCCCCTTTATGTTCGATACCCCTTGGGGACCCATTTCCATGGGTATCTGCTATGATACCTATCAATTCCCCGAAATCATGCGGCACTATGTAGAAAAAGGGTCCAGATTGTATCTGAATCCAACGGCAGTCGTTGAAGAAATTGATAAGTCGGGCAGCAGACAGGCCTTTATCAATTATTACGCACCGACGCTGGAGTACGGGGTGCTTTGCAACACCATATTTATAGCCAGCGCCAATTTGACAGGTTTTGACGGCAGGATTTACTTTGGCGGGGGGAGTGCAATTATCGGTCCAAAGGTATCTGCTTTCTTTGAAACGGATATGGTCTATTATGCAGGAGACAAGGATAATACCCAAGAAGGTTTATATATGGCGACTTTGGACCTTACCCTTGCCAGAAGAAGACTCTGTGCACCGAATGCCTGTAATGGAATTCCGGACTATCGTCCAGAGATTTACAAAAGGTTTTGAAAATCCGAACTAACGCCAATGCTTTAAAAAGTTTAAGAGTCAGAAGGCTGAATATACTGAAAATGAAGCTACAATTTTGGGAGGTGGTAGATCAGATAATGCCGAGTCCAGAAGAAACCAATTTTTAAAAAATGGAGGATAAAAGAATGAGTAAAGAAAATTTGACCATGCAACATGATACCGATCAACTTGAAAAGTATGGGTATACACAGGAACTGAAACGCGTCCTGACATTAGGATCCCTCATCTATTATGGCTTGGCTTATTTAGTGCCTTTAACAGTTTTTACATCTTTTGGTCTTGTCACAACCATGACTCACGGCATGCTGTCACTGACTTACGCTGTCGCTACCGTTGCTATGACTTTTACAGCCCTAAGTTATGCAGAAATGGTTAAAGCTTATCCTATGTCAGGATCAGCCTACACCTACGTACATAGGTCCATCAATCCCCACATTGGGTTTTTATCAGGCTGGACAATCCTTCTTGACTACATGCTTTTACCAATGCTGAATTATCTTGTTGCAGCTTTATTCCTAGTCGCAGCGATTCCTGGAATACCTGGTTGGGTATGGATTTTATTCTTTATTTCTTTTGTTACAATCGTCAATTATTTTGGCATTCAGGTTACCGCTTGGGTAAATAGCGCACTTATTTGGATTCAGATTATATTCCTTGGCGCATTGATGATTTTCGTGCTGAGATACATCACTACCGCAGGAAGCCCACTAATCGACTATACAGCCTTCTACAATGCTATTGAATTCACGAAGCCAGGAATGGGCTGGACGGCCATCCTCGGAGGCGCTTCCATATTGGCATTGTCATTCCTTGGTTTTGACGCCGTATCAACCGTTTCGGAAGAAGCCATCAATCCCGAAAAAAATGTGGGAAAAGCCATTATCATCACCTGCGTTGGCGCTGGGCTTGTATTTATAGTAGTCACCTATTTTCTTCAGATTGCATGGCCAAATGCCTGGAGTGAACTACAGAGCGCTGACACGGGAGCTTACGAACTGATCAATAAAGTAGCCGGATCGGTCATGGGTTATATCTTCACAGCGGCATACTGCATCGGGTGTCTGGCATCAGCCATTGCTTCCCAGGCCTCCGCATCACGCATCCTATTCGGCATGGGCAGAGACAAAATATTGCCAGGCAAATTCTTTGCTCACCTTGATCCAAAAAGAAAGACACCAGTTTACAATATATTCTTAATTGCCATTATAAGCTTAACCGCTTTATTCTTATCCCTTGGAACAGCTGTATCGCTGATTAACTTTGGCGCGCTTCTCGGGTTTGCCATGGTCAATCTGTCCGTAATAGCCCATTACTTCGTCAGGGGAAAACAAAGAGATGCAAAGCACTGGTTCAGATATTTGATTGCTCCAGCATTAGGCGCAGCCATCTGCTTTATCATCTGGTTCAATTTGGATATCAATTCTAAGATGCTTGGCTTCTCATGGCTTACAGTCGGAGTTGTTTATCTGGCAGTAAAGACCAACTTCTTCAGAAAACTGCCACCGGAAATGACCATCGAAGAGTAGACTTCCAGTTATTTGTTCCCATACCTAATGGGAAGACGCGGCAGAATCTCAAATTTAGCCTTACTATTTTATTGGGCGCTTTCTTAGGAAAGCGCTCGCTTTATAGTGCGTCCCAGGCCCAATCATAATTATTAGAGGCTTACATCCAATCATAATTATTAGGGGCATAGAACATTTACTCTTTGTGCAATTTGGTTTACAATATAGTGCATGTGAAGGTCATGGTGACTAGAAAAAAGAGGGCACCTTAAATAATAAACGCGAAAGAACGCCATTTAAAATCTTCAGGAGGAAATGATATGCTTAAATTGACTGGTAAAAAACTGATTGCTTTAGAAATACTGATTATTCTACTGGGTGCTTCCATGCAGGCTCTAGCAATTCTGGTCTTTGTCGTTAAGGCTAAAATCCCTGTGGGCGGAATGATGGGGATTGCTCTAATAGGAAATCATTTCATTTCCTTGCCGATTGGTCTTACTATTATCGGGCTTAACATACCGCTTTTTTTGATTGGCTATAAAACTATAGGGAAAAAATTTCTATGGCGTACGATCCTTGCCATTGTTGCAAGCTCAGTGTTTATAGATGTGCTTGGCCCTATAATCCCAGCTTTTTCTGGAGATATATTGCTCTGTGCTATTTTCGGTGGCGTTTTTTCAGGAATTGGCGTTGGCCTTATTTTCTATGGCGGCGCAACATCTGGAGGAACGGATATTATTTCCAAGCTGCTCAAACGGAAATATGGGTGGAGCTATGGTGCTTCAGGCCTCTACATGAACGGAGCCATCGTTTTATGCGGAGCCCTTGTCTACAGAAGCGTTGAGGGGGCTCTTTATGCCTTGATTCTTCAGTATATTACCAGCACAGTCATCGATAGTGTGCTTCAAGGCTTCGACATGTCAACGGGTGCTTTCATTATCACGAAGGAACCAGAGAAAGTAGCAGACGCCCTAATGAAAGATTTGGGAAGGGGAGTCACCACCATCGATGCGGTCGGCAGTTATACCCAGGAAAAGAAATGGATGCTTCTGTGCGCGGTTAGGCAAAGTGAAACAATGCCGCTTAAGAGAATCGTTGCTGAAGCGGATCCGGAGGCTTTTGTCATGTTGACTCACGTTCAGGAGGTTCTTGGAAAAGGGTTTAAGGAGCACGTCATGTAGTCGGTTCGGAAATTGCTTCTTCCAGGATGTCGAGGCCGAGTTTGAGCTCTTCTAAAGATATGGTCAGAGCTGGCACGAGCCGTATAACATTGCTGCCGGCGCTGATGAGGAGCAATTTTTTGTCAAGGCAGCTGGCGATGATTTCCTTGGCGCCGGATGTAAACTCAATACCAAGTATGAGACCCATACCTCTAATATCTGAAATGAGGGGGGTCTTTTCTTTTAGTTCATTTAAGCGCTTGATGATATAGGCGTTTTTCACAGGGACTTCCGAAATAACGCTGTGATTTTCCAGTTGGTCGAGAACGGTGAGGGCAACGGTGCAAGCTAAAGGATTTCCCCCGAAGGTGCTGCCGTGGTCACTGGGGACGAAGGCGCCTCCGGCTTTCGTGTTTGCAACCACTGCGCCAATGGGAAAACCGCCGCCAAGACCTTTGGCCAGGGTAACGGCGTCCGGTTTTACGCCAAATTGTTCAAAAGCGAATAAGGAGCCAGTCCTGCCCATGCCGCACTGGACTTCGTCAAAAATCAGCAGGGCGTCGTATTTTTCACATAAAGATCTTGCGGCGCTTAAAAATTCCACCGTGGCCGGCGTGACGCCGCTTTCTCCTTGAATGGGCTCAATAAAAACTGCGCAGATGTCGTCGTTCATTGCAGCAGTGAGAGATGCTATGTTATTAAAATCAACCTGTGCGGTTCCACCGATCAGGGGCCTGAAGCATTCCTGATATTTTTCCTGGCCGGTTATGGATAAAGCGCCTAGGGTTCTGCCATGGAAGGAATCCTTCATGTGAAGAATGATATTTTTGGAAGGATTGCCGCTAAGGCCTCCATATTTTCGGGACAGCTTGATGGCGGCTTCATTGGCTTCGGTTCCGCTGTTGCAGAAAAAAACCTGGTCCAGCCCAGCGGATTCGGCAAGCTTCCTCGCAAGGGCCATCTGATTGGTATTAAAATAAAGATTTGAAATATGCATAAGCTGCCTGCTTTGATTGCAAATTGTTTCGGCGATGGCGGGGTTGCTGTGCCCAAGGCAATTGACCGCTATGCCGGCGACAAAATCCAAATATCTGTCGCCATTGCTATCGATGAGCCAGCTGCCTTCTCCTCTGTCGAAGACGAGATTGCTACGGCTATAAGTATTCATGAGATATTGGCTGTTTGCCGGGGCTTTAGTGCTCATTTTGTCTCCTCTTTAAATCAAGTACCAATTTATCAGCATTTACTATTTGTTATGTCTCTTAATTTACAAGTATTAAGCAAGTCTGCTTATTCGTTTCTTAAACTTTCGAGTGCGCTCATGCGCATGGCGCGTCTTGCCGGGTAATAGCCGGCGATAATGCCGATAGAGGTTGAAAACCCAAGGCTTGCCAGGACCAGCCACCAGGGGATTAACGAAATGGTGCTACCAGAACCCCCCATCCCTCCGAGAACTGTGTCCATAATCCCTTTGAGAACCGTGTTCATGAGCAGAGAAATGATAAAGCTGAAGATGATGCCGAAAACACCGCCGATAAAGCCAATAAGTCCGGCCTCAAGCAGGAACAAGTTTTTGATATCCGGGAGATTGGCACCGATGACTTTCATGATGCCTATTTCTTTAGTGCGTTCATAAATGGACATAATCATGGTGTTGGTGATGCCAAGAGCGGCTACCAAAAGTGAAATGGCCCCGATACCGCCTAATATGCCCTGCATCATTTTTGCCGTATCCTGCATGGATTTCAGCCAATCATTGAGGCTGCTGGTTTGAAAACCCATATCCCGTATGGCTTGGCTGACTTTTTCAACCTTCTTGATATCTGAGACATAGACCTTGACCAGATCATAAGTTTGTTTGCCTGTGGCCGTTTCCTTGCGGGCCTTTTTAAGATCGGCTTTTATGATTTTCAAAGTATCAATATTCATATAAACATTATAAGCAGACTCATCATTGGGATTGGAAAGGATGCCGACTCCCTTGGCTTTGTACATTTTATAGTCGATTGCAACGCCAGGCTCCTGAGGGACATTTTTCTCACCATAAGCCATATCGCCGGTTAGGATGATTTTATCCGTGAGGACATCCACCTGAGCGGCACCGCCCCAGGAGCTGTACAGCGTCTTTTTGGGGTTATAGAAGGTTGGCGGAATCTGATTGCCAAACAAAAGGGCATATTTATCGTCAGCTGTCAGAGCCCTGCCTGACTGAAGTTCATAGCCAAGTTTCTCAAGCATCTTGTTCTCGATGCCCATGACATTTGACGAGGAAACATACTTGCCGATAATCAGCTTCAGATATTCCTGAATGACAGGAGACGTTGTTTCGACGCCGTCGATTTTGGCAATTTGGGCAACGGTAAGGTCATCAAGGCTGCTGGCGCCGCCCATCCCGCCATCCTTGGATGAAGTCATGGCAACTGGACCGCCGTAACCGCCGCCCCCCATGACATCGATAATATGAAGATTGCCATAGCTTTCGATCTGCTGCTGAAAGTTGGCGCTGAGGCCAAAGCCTAAGGACAACATGACAATGATGGAGCTGCTGCCCACAACAACGCCGATGATGGCCAAAATGCTGCGGGTGCGCCGCCTTAGAAGATTGCGAAAGCTCATTATAATTAAATCAAGATTACTCATCGAGGAATTCCAATTCCTTTGCTTTTTTATTTTTTCGCCTTTTACGCCAAATGAGGAAGCCAGCTATGGCCAGGGCGAGTAGGATGCCAGCTATAATAAAAGGCAGTTTGCTTCCGCCGCCGGTATCAGGAGGGGGAAGACCTGGATCTATAGGCTGCTCCGGCATGTTGACGACTTGAAATTCAAAGGCTTTTTTCATGACCTGCTGATTTCCGGAAAGATCCTCGTAGGTAAAGATCACATTGCCCGTCATGGGGCCGGCTTCATTTGGAATGAAGCTAAAATCATAGTAATCGCTGCTTCCTTTTTCCATATTTCCAACGTAGGTATTGGTGGTTTCCGTAGGCGTGAAGTTACCTTCGGCGGTTATCTTAAGATTGCTCAAAACCGTCTTGCCCATATTATAAAACTGAACGGAGACGCTCATTGGCTGGCCTGGGAAAATATCTGGAGGCGCTATGATGTCGTCCACGACGAGCTTGGTTTGCTGCATGACAGGGATAGAAATCACGTCATTTGACTCGTAAGGATTGCCTGCGCTGTCCTCATAGGACATGCCTACAGTTATAGCAGTGGTTTTTTGGACCGCGTCGGGCTTGACGCTGAGATTGACAGACCTATTGAATCTCTGCTTCTTTCCTATGGATTCTACATAAAAAGAATTGCTGCTGTTATAAGGAATGAAGGCGCCATCCTCTGCGGTCAAGGTGACTTTAATATTGGAAATGTTTTGGCTGGCACTGGTGTTGAGCAATGTCAAATTCAGCTTGATGGTGCTCCCGGCCTTAACAGATGAGCCGCCATAGCTATAATTATCAATGATCAGCTGAGGTTTCTTAGAGCCGGCTGCTGATTTTGCCAGAACGCCGGTATATTGGGTAATGGCATCAGAAGCCGCATCTGTATTAGTTGATGATTCAACGGAAATTTTGATGGGGTAGAACTTTTCGGCCGCACTGGCCGGGACATAGTAGGTGATGGCATAAGTCTTGCTGCCACCCTTTTTAAAAGTCGGCTCGATGAAAATATTTTTAGATTTATTAATCACATCACTGCCGCCATCAACGGTTATTTTAAGATTGCTTAAATCTTTGTTTCCAATATTGCCAATGGAGAAGGAAAGGACGAAATCCTGACCGGCACTGACCTCAGCGGGTATAGCGATGGAGGTGATGTCAAGGTTGGTCTGAATCGTTGAACCGCCGGAAACAACAGGGACATAAATGGTTTCTGTTGCTATCGTTTTCTTCCCTTGGGTACCATAAGAGGCGCTGACAGTTACCGTTATAGCATAACTGCCGCTTTTAATGATGTCATCCGCTAGGATTGGAAAAACCGCATGCTTGTGGCTGCCCACTGAAAGCGTATCCAGGGTTTTGGTGGATCCGGAATTATCCAGGGATAGGCCCGGCCCAACAAACGCTATATTGACGTCCGCATTTGTCAGCGTCACGTCGCCATTGTTGGTTACAATCAAAGTCAGATCATTGGGTTCGCCAGCGACGATGCCATCAGAGTTTTCTAAATCCTGGGAAATAGAAACGCTGGCAACATCCTCGGAAGGAGGAACGACCACGACAACGTCTGCCAGGGCTTTTACTTGTACCCTGCAGGTGAATTCCAAAGATTGAGCACCACCATCATTCCAGGTCGCGACGATGGGCACGGTGTAATAACCGGGAGCAACGCCGGTAAGATTAATAGGGAAGGTGACTGGCGTAATTGTTGCAGCAGGAGGCGTTGTGGTAGAAGCTGCCGTGAAGGATGCCGGTGAGGTACTGTCAAAAAGAGAAGAGGTACCAATCTTGAATTCTCCGTTAATTTCTGCTCCGGTGGAATTGGTGATGTCAATTTTCAAGGTGGCAGTACCGCCTTCATAACCGCTGGCTAGGGAGGATGTTTGATGAAAGCTTAGGGTGTCTGCGGCATAAGCCGGTGGCATGGTGGCAAAGTTAGAAATTACAAGTGCAAGTACCAGTAAAAAAATGCTCATTCTTGAAGTTCTGTTTTTATGCGTTCTCATGTTGGTTATACTCCTCCTTGGTTTTGATGTGTACGATATTTCCATCCTGAAGGGTGACGACTTTATCTGCGAATTTGGCGATTTCTCTATCATGGGTGACAATGATCAAGGTTTGCCGTTTCTCACGAACCATGTGGATGATGAGATCCAGAACATCCTGAGATGTGTGGGAATCCAGATTGCCAGTGGGCTCATCAGCGAAGATAATCTTGGGATTGCCGACGATGGCTCTGGCGATGCCTACCCTCTGCTGCTGGCCGCCGCTCATTCTGCTGGGTCTGCGCTTTTCATAACCTTTGAGACCAACGATTTCCAGCATTTTTTTAGCATTCAGCTCACGCTTGTGTTTGGACACTCCCTGAAAAATAAGGGGAAGACTGACATTTTCAAGTGCAGTGAGCATGGGCAAAAGATGATAAGCCTGAAAGATGAAGCCGATATTTTTTTGTCTGAATAAGGTGACTTGCTCCTCTGTAAGTGTGTGAACTGCTACGCCGCCAATAAGCACCTCGCCTTTGGTGGGTTTTTCGAGGCCGGCCATCATATTTAAGAAAGTGGACTTGCCGGAACCGGACACGCCGAGAAGGCAGACCACTTCACCTTTGAAAATGTCAAGATTTACAGAATCCAGAGCGATGACGCGTTCGTCGCCCATTCTATAAACCTTTCTCAAATTTTTAATTTCAATCAAGGGTTTTAATGATTTTAAAGGTTCGATTTGAATCCCGCTCCTTTCAACTCCTCAAGCCAGGCATAAGAATCGGCATCGCTGGGCATGCGCCAGTCTCCCCTTGGAGACAGACTAACCGAGCCTACCTTTGGGCCATCGGGAAGACAGCTTCTTTTGAATTGCTGGGAGAAAAATCTTCTATAAAAAAGCGTAAGCCATTTTTTGATGGTCTCTTCAGTGTAATCATTGGCAAAGGCCGTTTTAGCAATAAACAGCAGTTTGCCCGGCGACATTCCATAGCGTATGGTATAGAAAATAAAAAAGTCATGAAGAATATAGGGGCCAACCATATCTTCCGTCATTTGGAGAATCTGATCGTCTCGATCCGGGGGTAATAGTTCTGGAGATATGGGCGTATCCATTATGGCCTGGAGTGTAGTTTTAAGAAGAGCATTATCCTTGCTAAAATTTGGATCCGCATCTGGTCCGCTGAGTCTGTTTTCCATGACCCATTTGATGACAAACCGAACCAAAGTCTTGGGAATGCTGGCGTTGACGCTGTACATGGACATGTGATCCCCGTTGTAGGTGCTCCAGCCTAAGGCTATTTCTGAAAGATCTCCGGTGCCCACAACGAGACCGTGCTCCTTATTGGCAACATCCATGAGAATTTGGGTGCGTTCTCTGGCCTGGGCGTTTTCATAGGTAATATCATGAACGGAAGGATCGTGGCCAATGTCTTTGAAGTGCTGTAGGACGGAGTCTTTAATAGAGATTTCTCGAACATCTGCTCCTAGTAGGGACATGATGGTCATGGCATTGGCGTAGGTTTTGCCTGTGGTGCCAAAACCTGGCATGGTTATAGCTACAATGTTCTTTGGATCTTTTTTGAGCAGTTTAAAGGTTTCGATACAGACCAGTAGTGTTAGAGTGGAGTCAAGACCACCGGAAATGCCTACAATGACTTTTTCGGTGCGGGTATGCTCCAGCCTTTTGGCAAGCCCAGCGGTCTGTATGCTGAAGATTTCTTTGCAGCGGTCGTTGACGGTATTTATGTTGTTCGGTACAAAAGGATTCTTCGGATAGCTTCTCATCAAGGCATCCGAATCCGCATCGAGCACCCGAATTGGGCTTAATGCCACCTCGGTGAATAAATATCTGCTGCTATAGGCCGATGTGCATTCTTCAAAATTTTGGCCATAGGTTCTTTCAAATTTGATCCGCTCATAATCGATGTCGCCATAAGTGATGGTATTTTCTCTTGAGAAGCGCTTTCCCTCGGCGATGAGGGTTCCATTCTCAGCGATCAGGGCATCTCCCCCAAAAACCAGGTCGGTTGTGGACTCATGAACGCCAGAAGAAGCGTAGACATAGCCACATATGCTTTTGGCGCTTTCTTGGAGCACCAAATTTCTGCGGTAATCAGCTTTTCCCACCATTTCATTGCTGGCGGAGGGGTTGAAAATGATCTGAGCACCGTTAAGAGCAAGATGTGCTCCCGGAGAAATGGGCACCCATAGGTCCTCGCAAATCTCAATGCCCAGCTTTAAATCATTTTCTGAGTCATTAAAAATCAAATGACCAAAGGGGATGTCATAGTCAAAAAGACGGACGCTGTTCATATCATTGGCAATTTTGATGCCTGATGCAAACCAGCGGGCCTCATAAAATTCTTTGGCGTTAGGCATGAACATCTTTGGCACGATGCCTTTGATGAGGCCGCCTTGCATGAGGGCGGCGCAGTTATAATAATTATTTTCAACCTTCATATAAAAGCCGACAATGGCAAGGGCTCTACACTTTCGGGTTTCCTCGGCAATGATTTTCAGATTTTGCATGGCTTTTTTATAGAGAAATTCCTGGTAGAACAGATCGGCACAGGTATATCCGGTAATGCAAAGCTCGGGGAAAAGGACGATGCCAGCGCCGTTTTCGTCAGCCTCCTTGAGGCAGGCGAGGATTTCCCCCGCATTATATTCTGGGTTTGCGATTTTAATTTTGGGGGTAACACAGGCAGTTCTGACCAAGCCGATTTTATTCATATCACTCAACTCCAATTATGCGCCCGCTAAACGCTTACGCGGATTAAGGCACTACTTAAATATAGACGTGGATTTTACCTAAAAGTTTCATACTATAGAAAAATATTTTGCAAAATAAATTATAGAAGATATTGATTGTTAGATTGAATAATTACCATTTTCATGACAGCTTAACCACCGTAATTATATACTAAAAAAGCTGAAAAATGCTATAGAAATATCCGATAGCTGAAAATTGACAAATAATGGAAATTATGATAGATTGTAAAGCGAACAGGCCAACTTTTATTGCGGTAAGGAGCTCTGTTGTTATATAATGAAAAAAGTGAGTTACCTGGCGATCAACAATAATAAGATGACCCCAAAAAACAAACAAAGGAAACAGGCAACCACAGTCATTAGGCCTATAATTAGCCGATAAATTCACCTTAGGAGGTAAATCAATTGAAAAAAATCTTTGTTACAGATTTCAGAATGATAGATGAGGAGATTGAAGACTTTTTTATGGTAAAAAGTTTTGCCATAAAAGTTGGGGCAAATAAAAAACAGTATCTGGATGTGGTTTTAGGGGATAAAACAGGTGACGTCACGGGAAAGAAATGGGACATCACCGAACCTGAAATCCAGAGCTTTGAAGGCATAAAAGATGGGGATATCATCAAAATTCGTGCCGCCATCACTGAATGGAACGGCATGAAGCAGCTCAAGGTCATAAAACTGAGAAAGCCTTTAGCGACGGAAGTTCTTGATTTAGTTGACTTCGTTAAAGCGGCTCCAGAGCCAGCGGCAGAGATGATGGCCTATATCAGAGACTGCGTTGAGAAAATGAAGGACAAGGATTTTCAGATGGTCTGCACCAGACTTCTTGACGACAATGCGGTCAAGCTCATGTATTATCCGGCGGCTTCCAAGAATCACCATGCAGAAATGGCTGGCCTTCTTTATCATGTGAAGAGGATGCTTGAGGTGGCGCAGAAGGTCTGCCAGGTCTATGGCAATTTAAACAGGGATCTTTTGATGACCGGCGTGATTATGCATGATATCGAAAAGCTGAATGAAATGGATGCCAATGAACAGGGCATTGTATCCAGTTATACTTTTGAAGGCCAGCTTCTGGGGCATCTGATCCAAGGCGTCAAGGTTATTGACAGGCTGGCCCTTGAGCTTGGCATCAGCGATGAAAAGGCCATCATGCTCGAGCATATGATGATTTCCCACCACTATGAAGCAGAATATGGCAGCCCTAAAAAGCCTCTGTTTCCGGAAGCTGAAATCCTTCATTATCTGGATATGATTGATGCTAAGATTTATGATATGGAAGAAGCTTTGCTGCCGACTGAACCAGGAGAATTTTCAGAGCGCATCTGGACTATGGATAATAGAAGGCTGTACAAGCCTTCGGGATTCTAAAATGAAGAAGATAAATGAGGGCCAAGCTGGGGCCGCGGAAGAGGTTCGAGCAGGGGCCGATCAACAGATTGAAAAAGGGGCCGAAACTGGGGTCGACCGTCAGACGGAAAAAGGGGCAGAAACCGGTGTCGTCATTCAGACGGCAAAAACGGTCCCAGCTGGGGCCGCCATAGAGATTGCCAAGGCGGCCCGGGAGGTCATGGACCGCATAGAAGAGGCTGGGCACGACGCTTACGCCGTAGGCGGAAGCGTCAGGGATGCGCTGCTGGGCAGGGCGCCATATGACTGGGACCTGGCCACCAGCGCATCCGCGGAAACCATCATGAGCCTGTTTCCGCGTGCCGCCAAGACCGGAATCAAATTCGGCATCGTCAAGGTCTTTCATGAGGGCATGACAATAGACGTTGCCACATATAGAAAAGATGGCCCCTACGAAGACTGCAGAAGGCCTTGCCACGTAGACTTTACCCCGAACCTTGAAGAAGATTTGAAACGCAGAGATTTCACTATGAACGCCATGGCCTTCAGCCCCACAAGGGGCCTCAAGGATCCCTTCAAAGGACAGGAAGACCTGGCAAAAAAGTTGATCAGGACTGTTGGAGACCCCTTTGAACGCTTTAAAGAAGATGCCTTAAGAATTCTCAGAGCTGTCAGATTTGCCGGCCAGCTGAACTTTGAAATCGACAAAGCATCTCAGCTTGCCATGAAGTCCAAGGCAGAACTGCTTGCCATGATTAGCGTGGAGAGAATAAGAGAAGAATTTGAAAAAACCATGATTTCAACAAATCCAGCAAAAAGCCTGGCGCTTTGTTTAAATCTAGGCTTATTTCCCTATATTTTGGGAGAACCCTTCCGCACCATAGAAGGAGATGAAAAACAAAAACTTTTGGCGTTGATAGATGTTATAGACAGCAGCAATAGAGAAAGAGATTTGAGGCTTTCCCTGCTTTTTCTCTGTTTCGACACAGAAAAAGTTATGAAAGCCATAGATCGACTCAAATTCGACAATTTGACTAAAACCAAACTGAAAAGTATAAAATATCTGGTGGCTGACCTTCCGCTTATTCAGAGCAAGGAGGCGCTTAAGAAGTTTATAAGCCGCAATGGTTTTGAAAACTACTATTTTACTGAAGAAGTCATAAACCAACAGGCGCTCGTTATGAATTCCAGCGCCGCCGCGGCTCAGCTTGCTGTTAAACCCCGCGCCGCCAAAGTTGAGCCAGCTATAAAATCCAGCGACGCAGCTACAGTCTGGCCTGCAGCAAAATCAAGGGCCGATGTTAACGCTCAGACCTTAATAAAATCCGGCGACGCAGCCCAAATTAGGCAGGCATGGCTTGACGAAATACTAGCCAATAAGGAGCCGGTTTTTCTGGCGGATCTTGCTGTCAACGGCAACGACCTGATAAAAGCTGGCGTTGCCAAAGGCGCCAATGTAGGCAAAGTTCTGTTTTTCCTTCTTGATCATGTCCAGCTTTTTCCCTTGGATAACGAGACGGACCTTCTTATGGCCAAGGCATCGGAATTCAAACTACACAACATAAAATAGCCTAGACGATCATAAATGATCATAAACTGCATAGACAATCATAAATGAGCACAAAGGATCATAAACTCGCACAAACTAGGGGAGCTATAATGGAAGAAAAAAAGGCCACAATTCAAGAAGTCATCTATCATAACGACGACAATGGTTATACCGTTGCCGTTGTTTCGGAAGGCGAGGAGATTTTCACTGCCGTTGGCGCTTTGCCAACAGTCCATAAGGGAAAGGTTTTCCTCCTAAAGGGCGAATGGAAGACACATGCCTCTTATGGCGAGCAGTTCAGCTTCACCGAATCAAGTGAAATTATGCCGACGAGCCGGGATGGCATCGCCGATTTTCTATCTTCAGGCCTTTTAAAAGGGATCGGCCAAAAGACGGCCCTTAATATCGTCAGTAGGTTCGGTGAAGAAACCTTCACGATCATAGAACATGAGCCGGAAAGGCTGACGGAAATCGAAGGGATCGGCCATATCAAGGCAGTGGCCATTGCTGAGGCTTTCAAAGCCCACCGCGAACCAGCGGAAGTCATCCTTTTCTTTCAACAATACGACATCACTCCGGCCAGCGCTATGAGACTTTACAAAACCTATGGCGCCGATGCCATTCGCGTAGTGCAGGAGAACCCCTATAAGCTGGTGGAAGATGTTGATGGCATAGGTTTTCGCAAAGCGGATGTAATTGCAGAGAAGATGGGCATGAGCAGAGATGACGAATATAGAATCGCCAGCGGTGCACTTTATGTTCTGAACATCAGTGTTAATGAGGGCCACACCTATTTGCCTCACAAGCTTTTTTGCGAAAGAACAGCGGAGCTGCTTGAGGTTTCCATCGATGCGGTAAGCGACGTAGTTACCCAGATGACTTTTAGCGGCGAGCTTCAGATCGAAAACCTGGAAAACAGATCCGTGGTGTTCCTAATGCCTTATTACGCTGCGGAGCAGAATGTCTGCAAAAATCTGGTGGCCTTGAACAACGCGACTTTGAAACTCATCAAGGCAAATATTGACGAACTCATTTCAATAACGGAAAATCAGACGGGCAAGATCCTTGCGGACAATCAGAGAGAAGCCGTCGTTTCGGCTGCTAAGAATGGCGTCTGCGTCATTACAGGGGGGCCTGGAACCGGCAAAACGACCATTATCAACACCATCATGAAAGTCTTTGATTACAGTGGCCTTCAGACTGCGATCGCTGCTCCGACGGGTAGAGCGGCTAAGCGGATTACCGAAACCTCCGGATATGCAGCCAGCACGATTCACAGACTTCTGGAGTGCTATTTTTCTGAGGGCGAGAACAAAATGCGCTATGGCAGAAACGAGGAAAATCCCCTTTACTATGATGTCATTATCATTGACGAGGCATCAATGGTGGATATTCTGCTGATGAACGGTCTTCTAAAAGCCATAAAGCCAGGAACGCGTCTGATTATAGTGGGCGACGCAGATCAGCTTCCGCCTGTGGGTGCCGGCAATGTTCTTCGTGATATTTTAGATAGTGAACTCATACATGCCGTCAAATTGACTGAAATTTTCAGGCAGGCAAGAGAGAGCCTGATCGTTGTCAATGCTCATCGCATCTACAAAGGGGAGTATCCCTATTGCAACGAAAAGGACAAAGATTTCTTTCTTTTGAAGAAAAGCGGAAAACATGACATTATGAATACCATCATTGGCCTTTGTGCCAAACGTCTACCAGATTATTTCACGGACTGTGATCCGATCAGGGATATCCAGGTGCTGACGCCGGTGAGGCAGAAAGACAATTTGCTCGGAAGCATCCATCTCAATAAGGAACTCCAGCGGGTGCTGAATCCGCCTTCCTCCAATCTTGCTGAGAAACAGCTCAAAGAGAGGGTTTTCAGAGAAGGGGATAAGGTCATGCAGATCAAAAACAATTATCAGCTGGAATGGAAAAGACAGGATGATTTTCAGACAGGCCAAGGGGTTTTCAATGGCGACGTTGGATTTATTCATTCTATTGACCTTGAGCATAATGTCATTACCGTCGTCTATGAGGAAACCAAATTTGTGCGCTATGATTTCACTGCTATGGATGAGATCGAGCTGGCCTATGCCATGACGGTACACAAAAGCCAGGGCAGCGAATTTCCAGTTATAGTCATGCCCCTCGCCAGATTCCCTGCCATGCTATCCACGCGAAACCTGCTTTATACGGCAGTGACCAGAGCCAAGCAAGCAGTAGTTCTGGTAGGTTCTGAAAAAGTCATGGAAGAAATGGTGGATAATAATAGCATCATAGAACGGTATTCGGGACTGGCCGCCAGACTGCGCAAATTCCTAATATGATGCGGACCAAGCTGACTATGATGGGGACGAAGCTGACTATGATGGGGACGAAGCTGACTATGATGGGGACGAAGCTGACCATGATACAGGCAAATTTGACTAAGCTCAAACCAGTCTTTGGGAGACTCAAAAAAGCATTTATGGATTTGGTGTACCCAGCAAATATTTACTGTATTTGTTGCGGGGAGCCAATATTTGATCATGAACTTTATTCGCTTTGCAAATCTTGCACGGAAAAGATCGCCTGGGTGAATCAAAAGGGCTGCACGAAGTGCGGGAAAATGCTTCAGGACTGGTATGAATCAGAAATTTGTATAGACTGCAGTTATGTCAAACATCATTTCAAACAGGGATTTTGCTGCGTTCAATATGGCGAACTGGAAAGACAGCTCATTCACCAGCTGAAGTATCATGGCAAAGGCTACATGGGCAGAAAACTGGCAGAAATCATGCAGGATAGAATTGGCTTTGAAAATCTTGATATCCATTATATAATACCAGTACCGATTCATAAGCTTAAACTCAGGGAAAGAGGGTACAATCAAGCATCCTTAATAGGGAAGAATCTCGCCGCCGCTATGAACTGGACTTACAGTGATTCCTTGCTCGTTAGGACTAAGGACACGGAACCGATGAACCAACTCAGGCCCAGAGAGCGCAGGCGAAATATGCAGAACGCTTTTGCACTAGGTAAAAAAGCTAAAGAACTGGTTAAAGACAAATCCATACTCATTGTCGATGATATTTTCACCACAGGCAGCACCGTGGACGCCTGCGCTGAGGTTCTGCTCGCCGCGGGAGCAAAAGAAATCTACGTGTTTACCTTTGCTGCAGGCGTAAATGAAAAGTAAGCGCCTTCGGATGTTTGCGTTGCCCGGGTCTGTGGTTGAAAGTTCAAGCCAGTTGCGGGCGAAAGAACCCACGTAAGTCACTCCTCAAAGGGTGATGATCATGGCGCAGCTTAGAAGTAAGTCCTATAGGAACTATATTTTACCTATAGGCGGGTGTGGGGTCAAAGACCAGGTCAGCCGGGCAACGCAAGCTTCCGAAGAGTTTTGGCAAACAGTCTCATTTATTAGGCTCAACAACAGACTTATCCACAGGATTGTCGAGACCATTCAGAACCTATTCGACAATTTCCTTTGATTAACAAATGAATAAATATACAGCCGTATAAATGTTTAAAAATGATTGATTTAGTCAAAAAACATACTTATTGATGAATTAAAATGCATACAGATTGCCGCATAAAACTATCCACATACGAAGCGTTGATTTTTCAATTATGCACAGACTTATCCACACTATCAACAGTTCGAAAATGCAGTCAAATAACAAGGGTTAGAGCCTGTCGAATCTCTAAAACGAATAAAGCACTTTTATGACTGATGAATTATCGTGCATAATAATTTGCTGAAAAAAAAGGAAAATTCCGATAAAATAGAATATAATAAAATCAAGAAGTTATCGCTTTAAACAAAGACAGTTTGATTAAGCTATTGAAGGGGGAAAGATTGATGAAAGTTATAATTGCAAGCAAGAATTTTAACGCAAGTGATCACCTCAAGGATTCCATCGAAAAGAAATTTGAAAGATTGGGCAGATATTTCTCAGATGATATCACCGCGAATGTGACTTTGGTCATGATCAAGGAAAGACAAACCATGGAAGCTACAATCAATGCTAAAGGAACCATCTTTAGAGCGGAAGAGACGGCCACGGATATTTATAATGCTGTGGATCGCGTCGTTGAGAAGCTTTCCTCTCAAATGTCCAGATTTAAAACCAAGCTTCAAAAAAAGCATAAAGAGCATGTTGAAGTGATGTTCAATGACCTGCCAGAGGACAAAGATACAGATGAGACTGAGATTGAGATTGTCAGAAGCAAGAAATTTGACATTGAACCTATGGAAGCTGAAGAGGCAGTCATGCAGATGGAGCTTTTAGAGCACAACTTTTTTGTATTTCTGAATCCGGAAACGGCCAAGGCCAATATAGTCTATAAGAGAAAAGACGGCAGATTTGGCCTTCTTGAACCAAAATACTAATCGATCAGATTGATTTAGCTGGCCGGCTCCACTTATTGGGAGCCGGCCCTTTTTATATGTAAAATATATGGAAATGTATTGTAGGAACTGTATTTATTAGATACAATGAAACGAAGGATAAATTTAAGGAGTTTAGGAATGCAGGAGATTTACAATAACATCATATATGGGGTCAGGATTGTAGACGTCATAGACATTGCGCTTGTTGCCTTTGTATTATATAAGATCCTGGTTTTTATACATGAAACCAGGGCGGAACAGCTTGTAAAAGGCCTGCTTGTCATTGTACTCGCGACCTTTGTTTCGGATAAGCTTAAACTCTATACGTTAAATTGGATTTTAGTTAATACGATGACATTAGGGGTCATTGCATTGATCATAGTATTTCAGCCAGAACTGCGAAGAGCCCTTGAGTCTATTGGGAGAAGCCAGTTCATCAGGACCCAGTTTGTTAGGATCGATAAAGAAAAGGCGAAAAGTATTACCGCGTCCCTTGTAAAGGCAATAGATTATTTCTCTTCTAAAAGCATTGGTGCCTTAATCGTACTTGAGCAGGAAACTGCGCTAAGCGACATTAGTGAATCAGGGACTAAAATTGATGCTGAAATCTCTACAGAACTCATTGGCAATATTTTTTACGAAGGCTCTCCACTTCACGACGGAGCGGTGATCATTCGCGGGGATAGAATAATGGCTGCTGGCTGCGTGCTTCCTTTGACTCAAGATAAAACCCTAAGCAGAGAACTAGGAACCAGGCATAGAGCGGGTCTTGGCATTACTGAGAATTCTGATGCGGTCGTTTTTATAGTGTCTGAAGAGACCGGCATTATTTCGCTTGCAGTCAATGGCAAACTAACAAGATTTCTGGACATTAAGTCCGTAGAAAAAACCATACTCAATCTTTATTTGGCTGATACGGATAGCAAGAAAACGCGAGTGCCTTTTTTAGACTCTCTCAGGAGGAATAATAATGCCAAAAAATAAGAGCAAGATTACTTCCGGGAAAACATTCAATATCATCGTGTCTATTGTCATAGCCACTTTTTTGTGGGTATACGTCATTGCAGAGGTCAACCCGTTGACACAGCAGACTATGGCGGCAATACCCGTGCAGATGCTAAACGTTGAAAGCTTGGCCAAAAGCGGCCTTGCCCTTGCCGGCGAACAAAACTATACTGTCGATGTCGTCATAGAAGGTAAAAGGCGAGAGGCCGTCAAGGTCACATCGGCTCAAATTGTCGTTACGGCGGACATGGCAGGCTTCGGCAAAGGAAATAATCAGATTCCGGTTTCTGTCGCTGTCCCTGAGGGAATAATCATAATTGAAATTAAACCGGCTAATATCAATGTCACTATTGAAGAATTGGTGACGGCATCAAAACCTGTTACGGTTAAATTTATTGGAACCTCTACGACTGCTACAGAACCAGGAGAACTTGTGATTAGCCCGCTGACAGTTGATGTTACCGGCGCCAAATCTCTTGTCAATGCGGTTTCTTCAGTTGAAGCATCCATTGATATCAATGACTTGTCAAACACAACCAAAACCATACAGGCAGTGGCAACTGCAATTGATTTTAAAGGCGAAAAGGTTGATAAGGTGGTCGGTTCAACTGAGAAGGTGAATGTGACCGGCAGGCTTCTTTCCACTAAAGAGGTCAAACTAGCCGTTGAAATCATTGGACAGATTAGTCCTATGTATGAAATTAAATTCATCAATATACCAAGCACCATAAAAATCAAGGGAGATTTAAATAAACTTTCAGCAATATCAGAAATAAAGGCAGAGCCTCTAGATATCAGCCAGCTTAAAGTTAGCGGAAAGCTTCCAATCAAACCGATTTTGCCGGAAGGCGTTGAAACGGCCTATGGCAGCGAAAGCTTGTCAGCAGATATTGGCATCCAGGAAATGTCTACCCAGAAGTTTATTTATAACGGAAATGAGATAGCCATTCAAGGTTTGGATCCAGCCCTAAAAGCTTCAGTCAAGGCTCTTCAAATTACGGTTACTGTTTCTGGTACACAGGCTATTATTAGCGGGCTTGTTAAAGAGGATGTAGTCCCTTTCGTCGATCTTTCAGGCAAACAGGCTGGCGTGGGAAATATCCCGGTAGGCCTTAAATATACAAAGCAGATTGACGGAGCATCTTCTGATCCAGCAGAAGTATTTGTGGAGATAGCGCCATAAAATAAAGGAGTAGATGGAAATTATGGGAAGATTATTTGGAACCGATGGCGTGAGAGGCGTGGCCAATTCCGAGCTAACCCCGGAGCTGGCTTTTAATTTGGGTAAGGTTGGCGCATTTGTTCTCGGAAAAAGCGCGGACAGGCCTGTCGTGGTTATCGCAAAAGATACGCGTATATCGGGGGATATGCTGGAGGATGCAATTAGTGCCGGCATCCTTGCCATGGGTGGTGATGTCATCAAGGTAGGCGTATTGCCCACACCGGCAGTGGCATATCTGGTCAAGCGATTCAAGGCAGATGCAGGTGTTGTGATTTCTGCTTCTCACAATCCCTATGAGTATAATGGTATCAAATTTTTTAACAGCCAGGGGTTTAAACTGGATGATGATATTGAGGATGAAATCGAAGACACCATAACCCGAAACATAGATGTCAATAAACATATTACCGGGGACCGCCTTGGCCGCTGTATCCCCTGCGAGGAAGATGCCGCCGCTCTGTATGCGGAGCATCTTGAAGAAACCATTGACATTAGCCTTCTTGGAATCAAAGTCGTAATTGACTGTGCCAATGGTGCGGCTTTTATGATCGCCGAGAAAGTGCTGACCCAGCTTGGGGCAGAGGTTATCAGTATCGCCAATACGCCAAACGGTCTCAATATCAACTCGGACTGTGGATCCACCCATCCAGGGATGCTTCAGGCAAAAGTCCTTGAAGAGCATGCGAATCTTGGCCTGGCTTTTGATGGAGATGCAGACAGGCTTATTGCCGTGGATGAAAAGGGCCAGCTTGTCGATGGAGACAGACTGATTTATATCTGCACCAAAATGCTTAAAGAAGAGGGCCAATTGACTGATGATAAGGTGACGGCTACCGTTATGAGCAATATCGGCTTTTACCGCGCCATTGAAAATATCGGCTGCTCCGTGGATACGACACAGGTGGGAGACCGATATGTGCTTGAAAGCATGATTAAAACCGGATGCGTCATCGGTGGCGAGCAATCTGGACATATTATTTTCTTGAATCATTCTACCACTGGTGACGGCATTTTATCGGCGCTGCAAGTTCTAAAGGCCTATAAAAAATCAGGCAAGGCGCTTTCAGAAATGGCTGCTGAAGTCACCATCTATCCTCAGGTGCTCAAAAACGCCCTGATTAAAAATGAGAATAAAAAGAAATATGCGAGCCATCCTGAAATCATGGCAGAAATCGCAAGACTTGAGCTGATTATGGCGGGTGAAGGTAGAGTCCTCATAAGGCCATCCGGAACCGAGCCTTTAGTTCGCGTGATGATCGAAGGCAAAGATAAGGACTTGATCACTGAATTGGCAAAGGGCCTGGCGAACTTGATTCAAGAAAAACTAGGGTAAATCTTATCAACACTTTTCTGCGATAATCAAGAGCACTTTTTTTGCCTTTTTGTTGAAAATGTTTTATAATAGAGCAAGCAAGGAGGTTTGTATGCAGAAATCCTGCATTTTTATTGAGCGCCAGAACTCAGTCAGTATTACCAAAAGGCACAAGTTTGTGCACTAGGATAGATGGATGAGTTGACGAGGTCAGGGGAGTATCGAAAATTCGGCGGATGCCCCTGCGGTTCACAGAGGAATCGTGACAGTTCTTACAAATATTTCGGGTGACTGAAATGACAGAAGAGACCTGAATACACTAATATGAAGCAGACCCTGGGATTGCTCCCGAGTTCCTGCCGCAGCTTGCGGTCGGATCCGATGTGCTTAGCCCTGAGGGGGTTTGCTTTTGTGATATAAGGAGAGAAGTATATGTGCGGAATCGTTGGATATGTCGGAGATGACAACGCCTGTGAGATTATAATAGAAGGACTCAAAAGACTTGAATACAGAGGCTATGACTCTTCCGGGGTTGCGCTCTTTGAAGAGGGCAGGATAAAAATTTATAAAAGCAAAGGCAGAATTGCCAATCTGGAAGCCAAAATAGCCAATGAAAACTTCAACAGCACTATAGGGATTGGCCATACCAGATGGGCCACCCATGGCGCACCATCGGATGTAAATGCTCACCCTCATGGCAATATGGATGAGAGCATCGCGGTAGTTCATAATGGGATTATTGAGAACTATGTAGAACTAAAGGATTCATTAGTAAAGGATCATGGCATTATTTTTCAGTCCGAAACGGATACGGAGGTCATAGCGCACCTCATTAGTGTTTGCTATAAGGATAATTTACTGGATGCTGTTTATAAGGCAGTAGAACAGATGCGTGGGGCTTATGCCATCGGCGTCATATCTAGCAATGAACCAGACCGGATCATTGCCGTGAGAAAGGATGCACCCCTTATCGTTGGACTGGGAGAGGGCTGCAATTTTATCGCCTCGGATATTCCTGCCATTCTAAAGCATGTGCGAAAGATATATCTCATCGAGAATAATGAAACTGTTGTGCTGACCAAAAATGATGTGAAAATTTATAATTCAGAACGAAAAGAAGTCAAACATGAAGTTTTTAATGTGACCTGGGATGCAGATGCTGCAGAAAAAGATGGTTATGAGCATTTTATGCTCAAGGAAATCCACGAGCAACCTAAGGGGATTTTTGACACCTTAAACAGGCGTCTGTCTTCCGACGGCACCATCAGTCTGGATGGCATCAGCTTGACCAAGGAAGATTTGCAGAATATCAACAAGGTCTATATCGTGGCTTGCGGCACGGCGTATCATGCTGGTCTGGTGGGCAAATATGCCATTGAAAAATTGGCCAAAGTACCCGTAGAGGTCGATATTGCATCAGAATTCAGATACAGAGATCCTTTTGTAGATGATAAAACATTGTTTATTGCTATTAGTCAATCTGGTGAGACGCTGGATACGCTGGCTGCCCTTAGAGAAGCTAAGCGCAAAGGCGCAAGGATTTTATCCGTGGTCAATGTGCTAGGAAGCTCTGTTGCTAGAGAATCCGACGATGTATTCTATACCTGGGCCGGGCCAGAGATTGCCGTGGCATCGACCAAGGCTTACACCACCCAACTTGTCTGTATGTACCTCATCGGCCTTTATATGGGGATAACCACAGGTAAGCTTGAGCAGGCGTACTATGACCAAATCATAAAAGAACTGAAGGCCATCCCTGAAAAACTCAAAACTGTTTTAAAGCACGAAGATAAAATCAAGGAGCTAGCCCAGCAGCACTACAAAATGGAACAGGTCTTCTTCATCGGCAGGGGACCGGACGCCGGCGTATGCTATGAAGGCTCCCTGAAGCTCAAAGAAATCTCCTACATCAATTCCTTTGCTATCGCTGCGGGAGAACTCAAGCATGGCACCATCGCCCTCATTGAGCAGGACACTTTAGTGGTGGCCCTGGCAACTCAGGACCGACTCTTTGAGAAAATGCTCTCTAATATCCAGGAAGTCAAAGCCAGAGGAGCCTACGTCATCGGCCTTGCTAAGTGCGGCAATACTGAAATGGAAAAACAGGCAAACAAGGTCATCTACATTCCGGACTGCATGGATGAAGTCACGCCGCTGCTTTCCGTTGTGCCCCTTCAAATGTTCGCCTACTATGTAGCCAAGCTCCGAGGCTGCGACATCGATAAACCTAAAAATTTGGCAAAAAGTGTCACTGTGGAGTAACCTTTACATTGATGTCTTGGAAAGAAACAAAGGAGGATAATATGGTAAAAATAGTAAACGGAAACTTGCTTGACTGCAAAGAAGAAATCCTATGCCACCAGGTCAACACACATGGGTCAATGGGCGGAGGGGTCGCTTATCAAATAAAACAAAAATACCCCCTGGCAAATTCTGAATATGAAAAATTTTGCAGTGGAAAGACAGAAGGGGAATTGATTGGGCAGATTTGTTCCGTGATCTGTAAAGATAAGACTATTGTAAATATATTTTCTCAGAAGGGTTCTAATACAGATTATGATGGGCTGAGACAATGTTTGATGACTGTCGCGGACGTCTATAAAGGCAAAGCGGTGGCAATGCCTTATAAGATTGGCTGCGGGATTGCCAAGGGCAACTGGAACACTGTGCTTCGGATTATTGAAGAAATCTTTCGAGACGCTGAGGTGACATTATATAAGTTCAACGGCTAGGACTACACGGCAAGTAAAGTTAGTGGCTAGCAATATAAATGACATGAAGCCATTATTTTTGTCCGGCCTTTAAAGAATGAACCCTTTTGGTTAATTTGCCTTCAAATGTATGAGCGATATTTACCTTCTTTTCGTTCTCATCTAAAGGGTCTGGATCAGATTCCAATTGGGCGGAGGCAGATTCAGCCGGGATGTATGCAGGCTCCAATAGGCTGGATTTAGGTGCTATTTGTATTGAAACGGATTCTGAAAGGACTGGCAGTTCGATTAAGTTTGATGCTATAAATTCTCTATATTTATGCATATTACCGAGATTGAGCCAATTTAAAAACTGTTTCTCAACTGTCGCCAATTTGCAGCCTCTGATAGCAGAGATTTCGGCAAGGGACATGCGATTGTCGAAAAGCTGTTTGTATTTCATATTTGCCGGCGAATTTATGTCGACAATCTCTACCGCATCAGGACATATCTCATAGATTTTGAGGAGGATTTTAGCAGTAACGATAGCGTCATCTCCTGCACGATGCGCCTGCTCTTGTTCAATTCCAAATATGGCGGCAATGCTTGAAAGGGAATCTGTGCAGTCATAATCCTGAATTTTTCTCAGTTTATTAAAGGCTCTTTTAGTGCAAATATAGTCGTTGTTAAAATTAATCGCCTGTTTTTTAAATGCCATCTCGAGAAATTCCATGTCCTGGTCAGCATCATGAGCAACAATGACGGAATCGCCAATGAAAGTCTTAAATGAAGCCATAACAGATTCAATCGACCCCGAATCTTTTAACATATCATTCGTGATACCTGTAATAGTTGTAACCAGCGGTCTGATTTTCCTGCCGGGATTTGCAAGTTCAGAAAAAGTGCCCTTTATTTTTCCATTGACGATTTTGCATGCGCCTATTTCTATAATCCGGCCACCGGCATGAGGACCGAACCCGTTTGCCTCAATGTCTGCGGCCACGAGGGTCATATTTGATATGTTCATATAACATCCTTCATGGTATATAGCCCCTTTTCTTTGCCTGAAAGAAACAGTATGGCGTCACATGCCCCCTTCGCATAGCAGTCCCAATTGTAAGCATGATGCGTGATTTCGAGTCTTTCTCCCATGCATCCAAAGAGCACTGTATGGCTGCTGGGAATGTCGCCGGATCGTATAGAGTGAAAATTAACGGTGGAAGCGGCGGACTTGTTTACCATTGCATCTGCCATTACCTCAGCCATTTCCTTGGCGGTGCCGCTTGGCGCATCCTTTTTGGCATTACCGTGCATTTCTATAAGATCGATATCACAGCGACCTTCGAGACCCTTTGCTGCCATCTCAAGGAGGCGGTACATCAGGTTTACCACGTAAGAAGTATTGGAAGCATGAAGTACTGGGATTTGAGAAGCTGCAGCATGCAACATGTCAACCTGTTCTTGACTGAAACCGGTGGTGCCGCAAATCAGGGCTTTGTTGTGCCTTAGGACAGTTTTCAGGACTGCCATGGAGAGTTCCACCGTAGAAAAATCAACGACGACGTCACAATTTTCGATGCAGTCTTCCAAATTGTCAGTTACCTTTGTGCCAAGATTATACCCTAGAAAAGCAACCTCGCCGACGTCTTTTCCGATGTAGTCTCTACCCTTTGGGCCAACGACGCCCACAATCTCAATACTCTCGTTTAGGGCGGCAGCCTTAAGGATTAAATTTGCCATTTTTCCTTTTGGAGCCATTATTATAATTTTCATCAGAATCTTCCTCCTCTAAATAAAATATTGATTACAGTTTAACATATTTTAGGGTAGAATAAAGGTGTTATTAAGTTCACTGTAGCGTATTACAAACATCGAAGATTATGGGGGAGCAGAAGATGAAAACAACAATCATATTGGCGCATCCATGGCATGGGAGTTTTAATAAGGCGATTCTGGATGCCATTGTGACTGAATTACAAAGCAGCCAAAAAGAATTTGAAATCATTGATTTGTACAGGGATCATTTTGATCCAGCCCTGGCAGAAGAGGACTTGGCGCTATATTCAAAAGGACTTTATACGGATGATCTTGTTAGGAAATATCAGGAAATCTTGCTAAAAACCAATGAATTGATTGTCATTTTCCCAATATGGTGGTATAACGTTCCTGCCGTATTAAAGGGATTTTTAGATAAAGTTTTATTAAGGGATTTTGCTTTTACCGAAATAAAAACCGGGCTAAAAGGAAAATTGACGCATATTTTAAAAGCCACAGTTATCACCACTTCTGAATCACCTACTTGGTTCCTTAAGTATTTCCGGGGAAATACCATAGAAAATTTCTTCATCCGGGGGACTTTGCATGATATCGGTATAAAAAATGCCACATGGCTCAATAGCGATAGAACAACAAGTGGAACTGATGATAGGAGAAAGGATTTTCTGCAAAAAGCCGTCAAATCTATATCCTCCAAATAAGGCATTTGAGGTGATTCATATGGCAAAAACCCTGGCGAAGAAGGCTACTCAGAAGTAAGCTCGTCCAATGAATTTTCTGAAATTGCAGTCTTTACCTTAGATCATCACGACGAAAAGGTTGCTGAAACATTATAAAGAGCAAGACAAAACCCGACTAAAATGACAATGAAGGGAAACGGATTTGATGGGTTTGATGACCATAGAAGAAATGCAAAAATTGCTTCTTGAAAAAGATCAACAGCTTCATGAAAAGGATTTACTTATTAAAGAGACTCATCATCGCGTCAAGAACGGTCTGCAGATAATTGCCTCGATTTTGAGGCTGCAGATGAGAAGGGTTGATTCTTCAGAAGCCAAGAATGGATTTCAGGCAAGTGTTGATAGAATTCTTGCCATTTCTGCAGTGCAGGATGCATTTGCAAGACAATCTGGTGACAAGATAGAGGTTAGGGAGATTATTGATCGTGTTTCCCAGGACGTACTGAGTAGCTATAAAAAAGTGGATCAAAATATTACTTGCGAGGTAGTAGGAAGCGATGTTAAAATTTCATATAGTAAGGCTGTACCAGTGGCCCTAATAGCAAGCGAACTCGTGAGCAATGCGATAAGGCATGGCATAAAAGATGATAATTCGGGGTCTATCTGCATCATCATTACTGAGAATCAAAACAGCACGGAGGATCAAAACGGCATAGCGATTGCGGTTTTTGACAGCGGCAGAATGAATCCTGACCTCGGTCCTCCTGACGAAAAGAAGCTGGGGCTTCAAATCGTGAAAGCTCTTGTGCAGGAACAACTGCAGGGATCCTTTTCCCTCACTGAAGAAGAAAATCAAACAAAAGCAGAAATCATATTCAAAAAATAAACCCGGAGGTTTCCATGGCCTATTTATCAGTATTACTGGCAGATGACGAAGTCCTTACGAGAATTGACATTAGAGAATACTTAACAAAAGAAGGGCATATCGTCTGTGCCGAAACGGGAAATGGACTTGAGGCCCTTGAATTGGCAAAGATAACCAGTCCCAATATCGCCCTGCTTGATATCAAAATGCCGGGGCTAGATGGGATAGAGGTATCTATTCAATTAAAGGCGATGGGTATTCCTACAGTTCTAATGACCGCATATAACCAGCAGGGCTTTGTGAATAGGGCTGAAAAGGTTGGGGTATATGGCTACCTGAACAAGCCAATTAGAGAGATTGATATTATACCGGCTATGAAAATCGCCTACAGCAGGTGGAATGATATGCAAAAATTATCTCAGGAAATCGATGCTTATAAAACGAAGCTTGAAAATCAAAAACGGTTGGAGATTGCCAAGGGAATATATGGCAGAGAGAACAGCATCACCGAATATGAAGCCCATAAGGCGATTTTGACAATTTCCATGAATCAAAGAAAAACGCTCATTTCCGTTTGTGATGAGATCATTAAAAAAAACATTGCAAACCAAAAATAGAAGTGATACTATGTACGCGTAATTTCAAATAATGGAATAGAGCAATAGCGCTCACAAAATTAGATTGTTTCAATCTTCTTTTGTGAGCGCTATTTCTATATTTTAACCTTTTGGAGTTAACCGTTATCATTTTTTTTCATAAAGGAGGAAAGCACTATGACAGATAAGGCACACGAAACTGATCAGCTTGCCAGAACCTTAAAACCGATTCATCTTTGGGCTTTAGCAGTAGGTTTAGTTATTTCTGGGAATTATTTTGGATGGAGTTATGGCTACGGCACTGGAGGTCCTGTAGGTCTTCTGATCGCCTGTATTCCAGTAGTTATCTTTTATGGCACATTCATTTTCTGTTATTCGGAAATGGCCACGGCGATTCCTCATGCAGGAGGTCCTTCAGCCTATGCAAGAAGAGCCATGGGACCTGTAGCCGGTTATTTCGCCGGTATCAGCTGCCTGATTGAATTTCTTTTCGCTCCACCAGCCATTGCTCTTGCAGTTGGCGGTTATATCCACAATTTGGTGCCAATCGTTCCTGCGATTCCAGCAACAATTGTAGTCTTCATTCTTTTCGTTTTTATCAACTTTTTAGGTATGCATACATCCGCTGTATTTGAATTGATTGTTACTGTCGTAGCCCTTGTCGGATTATGTACTTTCTGGGCAGCAGCAGCACCTCATTTCACTTTAGCAAGTTTCCTTCAGCCATTAGCAGAAAACAATGGCTTTAGTGGCTTCCTGCAATATGTACCAGGCGGTTGGACCGGTGTTATGGCATCAGTACCATTTGCAATCTGGCTGTATCTTGCTTTAGAAGGCGGCGCCATGGCAGCAGAAGAAATGATCAACCCGCAAAAGGATATTCCAAAAGGATTCCTTACCGGCATGCTCACACTTTTTGTCATGATGTGCTTCACCATAATTCTTACAGCTGGTATCGTGGACTATACTACAATTTCCGCTGTGGACTTCCCACTTCCAGCAGCTCTTGAAGCAGTTTATGGAAAAGGTATCCTGACCATCCTGGTTAACTTCCTTGGATTGTTTGGCCTGATCGCTTCCTTAAACGGCATTATCGTTGGATCTTCAAGACAGCTTTATGCAATGGCTAGAACTGGTTACCTGCCAAAAGTATTGGCTACAGTTAACCACAAACGTCATACACCTACTGCTGCCCTGATCACAGCTGGCGTCATCGGTATCCTTGCAGCTACAACAGGCTTAACATCAGTAGTAATCATACTGTCCGTATATGGATCAGTTGGACTTTACTTCGTCTCCCTGATTTCGTTCTTTATCCTTCGTGCAAAAGAGCCAAACCTCAAAAGACCATTCAAAGTGCCAGCAGGCAATTTGGTAGCCGGCATCAGCATGATCATGTGCGTATTCTGTCTGGTCAGCTTGATAGTTACAAATGTTGCCCTTCCATTACCGGAAGCCAGCATAGCCTACATGGTTCTTGGCGCAATCAGCATCAATCCATTGACCGCAACCATAGTGATTTATGTTCTTTCTTATGTATGGTATTTCCTTGCAGGACGTAAGAACCTTAGATCCTTCGAAGATGAGTTTGATGTATTGACAGATCTTGATGCATAATAACAAACGACATTAGCTATAAACCAAATTTAAACATGCATATAGGTGAAGAGGCAACTCTTCACCTATAGTTATTCTAAAACCTTATTGACTCGGCAGTTTACGCAGCAAAATGATCCCTATACACAATAGTCAAATTAAGATAAAATGAGAAAAGCCATTAAACAAAATCAACCTGGAGGAAAGCACGTGCACGGTACAGACCAAAACGATGAAGGACAGGACTATTCGGACATCCTGATTTCAAAGCGAGATACCCAGGAATACCTAAGACAGACTGGTCTTAAAAAAAACCTCACATCCAGCCATCTGTGGGGTATTTCAGTAGGTGCAGTCATCTCTGGACAATTTATAGGCTGGAACAATGGCCTGAATTTTGTCAGCCCTCTTGGTTTGCTTTGTTTGACTGCCATAGTGGCAGTTTTTTATGTCCTAATAATTAATATTATGATTAAGCTGTCAATTGCACACCCCTTTGCTGGAGGATCCTATGCCTATGCACGAAAAGCCTATGGGAAAATGGCTGGTTTTTTAGCGGGCTATATGACCTTTGTTGAATACCTTTGTATTACCTCCGTTATATTTGTTTATATGGAAATCTATATAGAATCCATGTTAGTCATAATTTGGCCGAATCTGGTTAGTGTCCTGATTTTTGGTGTGCTGATTCTGCTGCAAGTAACAGGCATTAATAAATCTTCGTTTTTCCAGCTACTGGTTACCTGCTTATGTGTCAGTATCTTTCTGCTTTTTTTTATGGGGATTAATTCCGTTGAGAACGCCAAGCTTCCCATTGATCTCTTAGCCAACAATGATTTATCCGGCCTATTTTTGGCAGTGCCCTATGTACTATGGTTTTTTGTAGGCATCGATGCGGTCATGCTGACTGCTGAGGAAATAAAAAATCCGGATAAATCTGTGCCAGCCAGTTTTTATGGTGGACTTTTTACCATCATAGCATTATCCTTTGGCGTCATTTTTTTCGCTGTAAGCAGTGTCTATTGGCCGTCATTAAGAAGCACCGACTATCCGCTTATTTTCATACTTCAAAAGTTGCAGGGCGGTGACGCTGTTTTGCTTGCGGTTTTTTCATTTTTCAGTATCAGCAGCTTTATTGCCAGCATCAACGGCATGATGATTGGCTACTCGCGGCAGGCTTTTTCCCTGGCGAGAGCGGGCTATTTCCCAAGGTTTATGGATAAAATTCATTATAGAACCAAGGCCCCGTTTATGGCTTTGATTGCGCCAAGCCTATTGGTGATGATCATAGCGCAGATTGGCGATACTGATTTGCTGATTCAAATTGTCTGCATTTGCGCCATCATTTCTTACGCTTTTAGCCTTGCATCCTATATTAAAATTTCAGGAATTGACGGGACAAGGTTATTTTCAAGAATTCCGGCGTATATTGGCCTAATAAGCTGCCTTGTTTTTCTATTAGGATTTTGCGTTTTTCAGACCATTTCTGCGCTGATTTCAGCAGGCATTTTGGCTTTTGGCATATTATATTACTTGGTCTTTTCAAGGGGGCGTATTAACAGCGATGCGCCAGAAGAAGTCGAGGCAACCTTGGGCGATATTACAATCATTATGACGAATATATAGGAGAGGATGGGACTAGGAATGTGGTTTAGAATTAAAAATCCAACTCAGGCACTCAAGGATAAAGAAGCCTTGAGAAAACTTGGCTATATTCAGGAGCTTGATCGCAACATGGGCGTTTTCTCAAATTTTGCCATTTCTTTTTCTGTTATTTCAATTTTGACTGGATTGAATTCACTTTATGGATATGGCCTGCAGCATGGCGGTATAACCAGCATATGGACTTTCCCAATAGTTGGCATTTTCCAGATTATTGTTGTGCTGTCTCTTGCTGAGATTGCATCGATTTACCCAGTAGCCGGAGGCGTTTACAAATGGACCACCATATTTACCAATAAGACTGTTGGCTGGTTCTGCGGCTGGCTTTCCCTGATTGGCTGGATTGGCTGCACTGCAGGAATTGATTATGGCTTGGGACAATTTTTAGCTGCTTTTCTAAACATCAGCAAAGAAGATAGCATATCCATACTCATGCTGGTGGGTGTTATTGTCTTTGTGCACTCCATACTCAGCTCCTATGGGGTCAAACTGGTGCGATGGTTTTGTGATTCCAGCGCCATCATCCATTTCGTCGGCGTTATTATCATTTCATCTTTGCTTTTAACCTTCGGCAGACAGAACACTTTTTCGCAAATATACTTTGAAAGCTTTTATCATTCTGGTTATGCCTATGGGGCTTTATTCCAGACATTTTTGATGTCCGCGTGGACTTTGACTGGCTTTGACGCCTCGGCCAATGTCTCCGAGGAAAGCATCAATCCTTCATACACGGTGCCATGGGGCATGGTATTGTCTGTGGTAGTGTCTGTACTGTTTGGCTGCCTACTGCTTATAGGCCTGGGTATGGCCACGTCTGACATTCCGGGGACCCTCGCATCGGATCAACCGGCGGTTATATATGTTATTAGTCATGCACTTGGACCTGTCGTATCAAAATATGTGGTGATTATCATGATCATCGCCATGTTTATCTGTGGCTTAGCGGCCCAAACCCTTCTGATTAGAATCATATATGCCCTTGCTAGAGATAACGCTTTGCCAAAGTCAAATATTCTCAAAATTGTTTCACCAACCTATGAGATGCCGAACTTTTGCATCGTTTTTGCCGGAGGAACCACTTTCATTCTTTGTATCATAGCCACCATTCTTTCGGTTAATGGGGATTCGCCGGCACTGCCGATCATCACGGCCCTTAGTATCCTTGGCATATATTCCTCTCATGCTATAACACTCGCCGTCAGTTTTTTTACTATGGCCTTGGGCAAAGTAAAAAAGGGAATATTCAACCTGAGATTTCTCAGCCTTCCGATAAAGGCGATCGCCCTATGCTGGACACTATTTATCTGTTTTGTAGTGTTTTATTTCAACTTGATTAGTGGACTGGTTCTTGTCATCATTATGATTGGCGTGACAAATTATTATGTTTTGTCAAAGAGACACCAAATGATCAACGATAATATTACCTTATCTGAAGAGGATTTGATTCGAATCGAAAACATGAGAAGGTCAGAGGAGGACAAACATGAAACTCAATGAGGGACTTGTGGTTAAGACAAAATTGGATGAAGAGGGCGTGATCTATCTTGAAAAGGTGATTGAAGGCTTTTGTCTTTGCCTGCCAATCTATAAGGAAATCGCATTTTTAGTGCCTGGGAAAAAATCAGAAGGTTTTATCGTCATTAAAAGCATTTTGATGAACGAGCACGGCAAAATAGAAATCAACGAAGGCTGTTCAATCAGAAGGTCTGAGGAGACTTTTGCCAGAGAAGTTCTTGAAAGAGGCAAAGGCGTTTTTAAAGAGATGACAGACCAATCCGAAAGCACCATGTATTTGCCTTTGAGCAAGAATCGAAATCTGCCTTTTGGCGTTGCAAAAATAGTGTGTAAAGATCAGGTTTTTACAGATAAACTGTTAGCGGAGCTTTTCAATGAATCGGATCAGATGGATGAGATATACAATCAATGCCATTCTAAATTTATGACGGACCCCTATGTTTTCATGCCGAATGAAAAAGGGGAGCATCTGAACAATGCTGCCAGCGCCTTCAAAAGAAGAATTGGTGCTACAGAAGAGGATTGGTTCATCAAGCTGTGGCAAGCTGGAGAAGGCAGACCGTTTTTTATGGATATCATAGACAATAGATCCTGTACCGGCACCGATTTTGTAATAGAAAAATTTGAGTTTTTTATCATAGCCTATCCGATTTATATCAAAGATACTTATTTTGGAACGCTCATCAGCATTGCTGAAATTTCTATGATTAAAACCATGCTCAAAGAAGTCATAAATAAGTCGACAATCATCAAAGAGGTTCACCACAGGGTTAAGAACAATCTTCAAACCATCGCGAGCCTGTTAAGACTTCAAACCAGGCGGACCAACTCATTCCTAGTTGGCAAGGCTTTTGTCGAGAGCATAAATAGAATTTCAAGTATCGCGCTGGTTTATGAGGCTTTATCCCAGGAAGGCGAAAATGTGGTCAACATGAAGGATTGTATCAAAAATATTCTGACCATGATTATCAGCAATATGGTTGAGCCAAACAAATCAATCAAAGGTGAAATCAGAGGACAGGACATTTATCTGAGTGGAAGCCAAGCCAGCAACGTTTCGCTGTGCATCACCGAGCTGCTGCAAAACGCATTGGAGCATGCCTTTGTATTCAGGAAAAACGGAAATATTCTTGTCACATTAAAGCAGGTCAACAGAGAAATCATCATAACTGTAGAGGATGATGGCGTTGGACTTTCCGGAAAAAAATCGAAAGCTGGAAGTCTTGGTCTTGAAATCATTCAGATGATTACCACTGAGTCGCTTAAAGGGAGTTTTAAACTGGAAAGTCACACTTATGGCTCTGTTGGAGAAATAAGGTTCCCCATGTAATAAGCTTGATTTAAAAAGATGATTCACATGTAATAAAATTTTAGAAAGCTTGAAATCAGTCAAATTGTTGCGTATAATTAGAACAGTTACTAGTGTAAAGAAGTGGTGATAAAATATGAGACAACTTAGGGTCATAGTTGCTGAAGATGAACCAATAGCAAGAAAAGATATCATTGAGATGCTTGCTGAGGAGAACATTATTACTATCGGGGAATGCGGAGATGGTTTGACTGCTGTCAACCTTGCCAAGGCATTAAAACCGGACCTTATTATTATGGATATCAAGATGCCTGTGGTCACAGGTATTGAGGCCGCAAAGATGCTTAATCAAGAGAAGGTTGCACCGGTTATGCTGCTCACCGCTTACAGCCAGCAGGAGCTCATCGAAGAAGCCAGAGAGGCAGGCGTACTGGCCTACTTGGTCAAGCCGGTCAATAAGCAAAACCTCATTCCAGCCTGCCATATTGCAGTGGCCAGATACGAGGAATTCAGCGTTTTGAACCATGAAATCCACGATCTTACAGAAGCTATCGATGCCAGAAAGCTTATAGAAAAAGCCAAAAGACTGCTTCAAAAAAAATATTTAATTGACGAAGAGGCTGCTTTTAAAAAAATCCGGAGCATCAGCATGAGTCAGAGAAAAGCCATGAAGGAAGTAGCCGAAGCAATTATTTTATCCCTGGCGGAATGAACTCAAAAAACCTCAAAAAAACATAACGAAGCGCTATAAATCAATTGACAAAATCTCCAAAAGCTGTTATTTTGTAAAGGAAATCACAAATCTCAAATCAGTAGGTTTAAAGTGGTGTCAGATTTCATTATATATATAACATAAATGCAACGGAGCATTTATAAAACAGGCAACGAAGCCTTAAGATTTCGGTTTAACCGACATCTTGAGGTTTTTTGTTTTGGGTCAGCAATTCATTTCGCAAATATGGTGAGCCAATAACAGTAAAAAGGGGGGATGGAATTGACCCAGATAAATTTTGACGAAAAGCAGAGAATTATTCAGGAATTTGTACCTGGTAAGCAGGTTACATTAGCACATGTGATCGCTGCTCCCGATCCGGATATCTATCAGAGGCTGGGCCTTGAGAAAAAAGGAGCCATTGGTATCGTGACGCTCACTCCAGGCGAAACATCTATCATAGCCGCGGATATCGCATCAAAGGCAGCCTCGGTAAAGATTGGATTTCTGGACCGGTTTACGGGATCTCTAGTCATTACTGGGGATGTTGCAAGCGTCGTTGCGGGTCTAACGGAAATCAATCAAGTTCTGGAATCCTTGCTCGGCTATACGCCCTGCAAGATCACAAAAACATGAGCACAAAGCCGAAGGTGATGCTCGTAGGAGGGATTGGAGCAGGAAAGTCATCCCTTGTAGCCCGCCTGATTGACAGCAGCGAAGAGGTCAGAAAAACCCAAACATTGACTTATAGCAGCTTCACCATCGATACGCCGGGAGAATATATCGAAAACCCATTTATGTATAAAAACATCATAGCGGTTGCCGAAGAAGCTGACTATATCTTGTTTATTCAGGATGTTAACCAGATCAGATGCGTCTATCCACCAGGCATAGCAAGAAGCTTTAACAAGCCTACCCTTGGGATCATAACCAAGGCGGATGGAGATTTAGAACATCTCCCTCAGGTGCTGCTGAATTTTAAGGAAATGGGACTTGAAGAGCCGTTTTTTATAACATCCTCAAAAACGGGTCAAGGAATAGCGGAGTTAAAATCTTTTCTGTTCGACAAAGAACCGAAAAGTAAAAAAAATAGTAGTTATTTAATAGTTTAAGGGAGGTACGAGTGAATGATACATGATCGATTAACACCATCCGTATTGAGCGTCAGAATTATCGCTAATGTAGATGCAGGCATGGCAGAGGCTTTCAATTTGAAGCCCCATCATAAAAGCATCGGCATTATCACCACAGATTGCGATGATGTTGGCTACACGGCACTGGACGAGGCGACCAAAAAAGCGGGCGTCGATGTGGTTTATGCCAAATCATTTTATGGTGGAGCAGCCAATGCGAACACTAAATTAGCTGGAGAATTCATAGGAATTATGGCTGGACCAGATCCTGCCGAAGTGAGAAGTGGACTGAATGCCATGATAGAATTCATGGAAAACGACGCAAGCTTCTACAGCGCCAATGAAGACGATACCATTTGCTATTATGCCCATACAATTTCAAGAACAGGATCTTATCTGTCTGAAGTCGCAGGTGTCGCCGAAGGCGAAGCGCTAGCCTACCTCATTGCACCCCCACTTGAAGCGATGTACGCTTTAGATGCAGCACTAAAAGCTGCGGATGTCAAAATGGCCGCATTTTACGGCCCGCCAAGCGAAACCAACTTTGGCGGAGGTCTTCTGACTGGAAGCCAATCAGCCTGCAAAGCAGCCTGCGATGCATTCAGAGATGCAGTTGTGTCCGTAGCGAACAATCCAACAGGATATTAATGATTACAGATTGAACAGAATATTAATTACCACTGAGTTAGTAGGAGGAATAAAAAATGAGTAATGAAAATATCGCATTAGGCATGATCGAAACAAAAGGACTGGTAGCAGCAATTGAAGCAGCAGATGCTATGGTAAAAGCAGCTAACGTTACTTTAGTCGGCAAAGAACTGGTAGGCGGCGGACTTGTCACTGTTATGGTCAGAGGCGATGTAGGCGCTGTTAAAGCAGCAACGGACGCAGGAGCAGCAGCGGCCCACAAAGTTGGAGAATTATTGTCTGTTCATGTTATCCCAAGACCTCATGGCGACGTCGAAAAAATTCTTCCACAGACCAATGAAGTAGCTTCAAGGAAATAGAACGGACTTCTGCTTTTGGGGGTGGGAATAATTGAAAATTATCACCGAATTGGAATTAAGAGAATTATTTAAGGAGCAGCCCTTTGTGTCTTATCGACTGGATCAATCCGCGAGAATGACTCCGGCTGCCATTGAGTTCCTTAATGAAAGAAAAATAATGATTCTTGACGGATCAGGTCAGCCAGCATTGGGCAGTCAGCATAAAAGAGTGGCATCAGAACTTTCCGGTTCGGGAGCATGCGGAGCCAAAAACTGTGCAAGTGAGTCAATAAAGCTTGAACAGACTACTCATCTGAAAGCGGGCGTGCTCGTTCTTAAGAATCATAAAAGAATCAAATTCAGGGGGAAGCTGGATTCCATTCAAGCCAGCCTGATATCCCTGATTATTACTATTGAAAAAGGCGGGGACGCCAAGATCGCAGAAGAGCTGGGCGTCTTACTTGCTTATTTTAGAAAGATGATGAGATCAGATGTTATGGATGAGCCTTTAGCCTTTTTGGATTTCAATGGCTGGAGCGACTCTGAAATAAGAGAACGCTCTCATCATCCGAAGAAACACTATGGAATTGGGCATTTTACGCCGGATCCGGCCCAAGGCCCACTGATGGCTGGCCTCAATCAATTGAGGTGTCAAATCAGAGAACTTGAAATCGCTGGTATTGAGGCTTTTGTGCCAGAAGGCACAGAAAATGCTGAAAGACAGGACATTGTACTGGCACTAAACAGACTCAGCAGCGTGGTTTATATTATGATGTGCCAGTATCTCGGAGGGATTTATGGTCAAAAGTAAACAGCAAATTACAGATGAATCGGACTTTGCGTTCTGCAATAAACTGGTTGCGGACTTTGAGGCTTCTATAGAGAAACCCCAAAAACCCTGCAGCAATAAACTGCTGACCGGTGTGGACCTGGGTACCGCCTACATTGTCATTTCTGTTTTGGATGAAGAATTTAACCCTGTTTGCGGTGCTTACAGATATGCCAGCGTGGTTCGAGACGGCTTGGTTGTTGATTATATGGGCGCAGTTAGAATCGTAAAGGAACTCAAAAAAGAGATCGAAGAGAAACTGGGTCTTGAATTGACCCATGCAGCGGCGGCCATACCTCCCGGCACATCCGTGAATGACAATGGTGCTGTGAAGCATGTACTTGAGAGCGCTGGATTCGAGGTAACGAACATTTTGGACGAGCCAACGGCTGCCAATGCAGTTTTAAGAATTCAAAATGGCGCTGTTGTGGACATAGGTGGGGGAACTACAGGTATTTCTATATTCAAAGATGGTGAAGTCATCTATACGGGGGATGAAGCGACGGGCGGGACTCATTTTAGTCTGGTCCTCGCTGGCAATTATAAAATTCCTTTTGAAGAAGCCGAGGCCATGAAAAAAGATAGTGAAAAGCATCGGGAATTAGGACCAATTCTGAGACCGGTGGTTCAAAAGGTCGCATCAATCATCGCGCATCACATAGAAAACCATGACGTTTCAAACATTTATCTGGTCGGTGGGACCAGCTGCCTGACAGGCATGGAAGCGATCATCGCCGATGAACTTTCAATAGCGACATTCAAACCAGTCAATCCCTTTTTCGTAACGCCCATAGGGATTGCAATGAACTGTAAAGTAATTTAGAGGAGAAAGAAATGGATACCAGTATCATAAAATCTCCGACTGCCGGAACCATAGAAATGCTGAATAGAAGAAGAGCTCTTTCGAAGCCTTTGGAAGAGTATGGCCGTTATGACACTGTTGGGCTTGTTCAGGGTAAATTGATCGACATGGTCACTGCTGCGGATATCGCCGAAAAAGCGGCGAATGTTTTTGTAGAAGAAATTCGTGGACTTTGCCCGCAGCACTTTTCCCTACTTGCAGTTTTTGGCGATACGGCTTCGGTTGAAGCAGCTATTAAGGCAATCAGGCAGAGGTATATCAAAGAGTAAAAAATATATTAAAGAATAAAGGACCGTTAAGGAATAAAAGACACGTTTAAGCATAAAAGAAGGAGGACGAACTTATGTTAGCAGGTCAAGTCGTTGATAATATTTGGGCTACAAGAAAAGCGGACTCTCTGATTGGACTGAAACTCATGGTCGTGAGACTGTTGGATGGCGTTAACGATGGAAAACTAGTCATTTCCGTGGATACAATCGGCGCTGGCATTGGAGAGAGAGTGATTCTGTGCGAAGGCAGTTCGGCCAGAAAAATGCTGGGTCAGGATAGCATTCCTGTGGATTCAGTAATAGTCGGAATCATAGACGAGGATTGCCATTTTTAGTATAGGGAGTGATCATTTTGGATTTAGTCAGAATTGCCAGAGAAAACGGAGTTGTCGGTGCTGGAGGAGCGGGATTTCCCACTCATGTTAAGCTTGCAGCGAAGGCTGAATATTTCATATTAAACGGCGCTGAGTGCGAACCTCTTCTTCGCGTTGACCAACAGCTGATTAAAGCCTACGCGCCAGAGATTATTTCTGGCATCAAGAAAGTCATGGAAACCGTTGGTGCTGCTAAAGCATTTATTGCCATCAAGGGAAAGCATAAAGAAGCCATCGATAGGGTCAATGAGTGCATCGATGACTCTTGTATGACCGTAGTGCTTCTGGAGGATTTTTATCCAGCCGGCGATGAACAGGTTTTAGTCTATGAAGTTTTAAAAAGGGTAGTCCCTGAAATGGGGATTCCACTTAAAGTGGGCTGCGTTGTCATGAATACCGAGACGGTGTTAAACATTTATAACAGCATGTCCCAGGTTCCGGTCACGGATACCTATTTGACCATCACAGGCAAAGTATCAAAGCCGGTCACTTTGAAGCTGCCTATCGGCACTTCAGTCAGAGACGCATTAAATCACTGCGGCGTTACTGATACAAGAGGGGTGAAGGTTATAGACGGCGGACCGATGATGGGAAAAATAATTGGAGACCTGGACGATCCTATAACGAAAACAACCAAAGGACTTATTGTTCTTGATGAAGAGCATATGCTGATTAAGAGAAAATCCATGCCCCTCGAAAGAGCCAGAAGAATTGCCAGAGTGGCTTGTGAACAATGCAGAATGTGCACGGACCTTTGCCCGAGATATCTTCTGGGGCATAATATGCAGCCGCATAAAATGATGCGTAAAGTCGTGCATAAATATCAAAATCTTGAAGAGGCGGAAATCGCTTTTCTATGTTGCGAATGTAATCTTTGCGAGCTTTATGCCTGCCCCGTCAACATTACGCCGAAATCGGTCAATGTCTTTTACAAAGGCCTCCTTTTGGAAAAGGGCATAAAATATATACCGGATAAAACCGAGTTTATACCAAGACCAACAAGAGACTATAGAAAAGTACCTGTAAAAAGATTGATTCAAAAGCTTGGCCTCAACGTCTATGACAAGGCTGCTCCGCTTTTAGACCTGTATTTTACGCCTGATAGAATACGCATGCCATTAAAGCAACATACAGGAGCGCCGGCAATTCCGGTGGTGAGCTTGGGCCAGCTGGTAAATAAGGGAGACCTAATCGGAGAAATTCCTGAAAATGCTCTGGGAGCCAGAGTTCATGCCAGCATTTCGGGTAAGGTCACAGCAATAGATCAATTTATCACAATACAAAGTTAAGGAGGGCTGAAACAATGTTAACTGCAATCGGAATGGTGGAATTGACCAGCATTGCAAAGGGATTTGAAGCAGCAGACGCCATGATCAAGGCGGCGGATGTGGAAATATTGTCAGCAACAGCTGTTTGCCCCGGCAAATACTTTGTTATCGTTCATGGCAACGTGGCGGCCGTCGAAAGTGCGGTAAAGTCAGGAAAAGCCATTGCTGGAGAATACTTAGTCGATGAATTTATTTTGGCTAATGTCCATCCTGCTGTTTTTCCAGCCATAACCTCTACGACACCCCTGACAGATATCAGAGCCCTCGGCATCCTGGAGTCTTTTTCCATCGCCACGATGATTGTAGCTGCAGATGCCGCATTAAAAGCAGCCAATGTGGACGCAATCGACTTGAGACTGGGCAGCGGGCTTGGCGGGAAATCATATTTTACCATGACTGGGGACGTTTCGGCAGTTCAGGCAGCGGTATCTGCAGGCTCGGATAGTGCCATCGAAAAAGGGCTTCTGGTTGAAAAAGTCGTCATACCATCACCATCAAAAGAATTAATTTCCGCTATTTTTTAAAACAGGCTATATTTTAAACAGGCTATATTTTAAACAAGCTATATTTTAAACAGGCTATATTTTAACTCAATCTATGCTATAAACCAAGCTCTATTTTTAAATCCAATTTATCGGAAACCAATTAATGGACAAGGAGGGAATCCACTTGAAGAAACTCATAAGCGTCAGAGAAATCAAAGATGCAGCGGCAAAGGGTCAAACAGTCATCGTAGTAGAGAAGGGAGATATCATAACACCTTCAGCCAAGGATGCGGCCGTCGAGTATGCCGTGAAAATAGAATTCGCTTGTCAAACTGAGTGCAAAAGCCCAAAAGTTATGACGTCATCATCTTGCAAACAGACAAACACCGAAATCGACGATGGGGCAATAGATATAGACATGATCGTCAGGGTCGTTCGGGAAATGCTGACAGCCACAGGCCAATTGGCACCAGCGAATCCACCTGAAACTTTCGTCAAAGAAAGAGATGCAGGCGGCCTTCTTCTGGTCAAGGCGGACACTGTGAAATGCGAGCCCTTTGACACAGGAAATCCAAAAGAAAAAGTGGGCATGAAGGATATCGTCAATATCAGAGAGTCGAGCAATATGGGCGCCGGATTTATGACCATTGATCATTCGGATTTCGCCTGGAACCTCAACTATGAAGAGTTTGATTATATTGTAGAAGGGCATCTTGACATCACCATCAACGGAAAAACCTACAAAGGGAAGAAGGGCGATGTGTTCTTTATCCCTAAAGATTCTAATATCGTCTGGAGCGCACCGGATTTCTGCAAGATTTTTTATGTGACTTACCCTGCAAACTGGGCTGAGTTAGCAGCCAATAAATAGAGGTGAAGAATCATGAATGAAGCATTGGGAATGATTGAAACTAAAGGTTTGGTAGGAGCCATCGAAGCAGCCGACGCCATGGTCAAAGCAGCAAATGTGGACCTAATAGGCAAAACCCTTGTTGGCGGCGGACTTGTGACGGTTATGGTTAAAGGTGATGTAGGCGCGGTTAAAGCCGCTACGGATGCTGGAGCGGCTGCGGCTTCACGCGTTGGAGAGCTGATTTCCGTTCATGTGATTCCAAGACCTCACAGTGAGATTAATGGGATTTTGCCGGAATCAACGCCACCAACCGAATCAAATCCAGCAATCAGTTATGAAGAAAAAGATTGTGACTTAGGCCGATATGAAGTAGTCGAAGTAGTCGAAGTGTTTGAAACAGAGGCTTTAGAAACTTCTAGAGTAGCGGTGGCTAAAGTAGCGGTAGCACCAAAGGCTGAAAAACCGGTTAAAGCAGCTGTGGCAGCCGAGAAATCAACTGTGGCAGCTCCAGCCAAAGCCCCTGCATCAGCGACGGTGAAGCTTAAAACTCAGAAATTTGACCAACCAGAACTTTCTTCACTTAAGAAGATGACCGTTGTCGAACTCAGACATTTTGCAAGACAACTTGAAGGACTCGCCATTTCTGGCAGAGTCATCTCTAAGGCCAATAAGGAAACCTTATTGGTAGAAATTGAAAAATACTATGAAGGGAGGCAGGCCTAATGAGTTTAGAAGACAGAGATTTGATTTCGGTTCAAGAAGCCAGAAATTTAGCCAGAAAAGCCAAGGCTGCTCAGGTGATCCTTGCCGAATTTAATGAAAAGCAAATAGATGTTATCCTTAGAGCCATGGTCAAAAGCGGAGCCGAAAATGCGGTTCGTCTTGCTGAAATGGCTGTTTCGGATACCGGATTCGGAAAGGTCAAAGATAAAACCTTCAAGAATGAATTCGCATCTACAGTCCTTTACGATTATATCAAGGACATGAAAACTGTAGGTATCATCAGAGAAGATACAGAAAAAAAGCTTATTGAGATTGCTGAACCTATGGGCGTTCTGATGGGCATCATTCCATCCACGAACCCGACATCGACAATTATATTCAAGTCGATCATCGCACTGAAGGCAAGAAACGGCATCGTTTTCTCCCCCCATCCCTCCGCTTTGAACTGTTCTATGGAAGCGGCAAGACTCATGCATGAAGCCGCAGTGTCGGCTGGTGCCCCAGAGGGGATCATCTGCTGTATGTCAAAGCCTTCAATGGAAGGAACGGATGCCTTGATGCATGCGCCTGAAATTGCGCTGATCATAGCAACCGGAGGATCCGCCATGGTGAAGTCTTCTTATAGCTCCGGAAAACCAGCTTTAGGCGTCGGACCCGGCAACGTACCGGCCTATATTGAGAGAACCGCGGACATCGAAAAAGCCGTCAGAAACATTATCGCCAGCAAGACCTTTGACAATGGCACCATCTGTGCTTCAGAACAGTCGGTCATTGCTGAAGCATGCAATAAAGATAAAATAATAGCTGAGTTCAAAAAGCAAGGCGCTTATTTTATGAGCCCTGAAGAAACGGCAATCGTTGCCAAGGCCTTGTTTACCAGTAGCCTTGCTATGAATGCCCAGCTGATGGGCAGAAGCCCTCAGGAGATTGCCCGCAAAACCGGCATTACAATTCCTGAAGGAACGACGGTGCTGATTGGCGAACAGAAGGGCGTTGGCAAAGAGTATCCATTATCTTATGAAAAGCTCACAACAGTGCTTGCTTTTTATGCAGTCAACGATTGGAAAGAAGCCTGCGATCTTTGCATCAAGCTTCTGAACAATGGCGGAATCGGTCACAGCATTTCGATTCATACCGAAGACAGAGAAATGGTTCTGAAGTTCGCGACCAAGCCGGTTTTCAGAATTCTCGTCAATTCCCCCTCTAGCCAGGGCGGCGTTGGCGCCAGCACAGCATTAGCCCCTTCCTTTACCTTAGGAAGCGGAACTTGGGGCGGCAGCAGCACTTCGGATAACGTGACTCCTATGCACCTGATTAACATCAAGAGGATTGCCTATGGCATCAAGGATGTTACCCAGGCTCAGCCGGCAAATGAAGTTAAGAAAAGCGTTGTTCCGGTAACCAATGATCAGGTAGCCTCCATTGTCACGGAGGTTTTGAGACGTATTGAGAAATCCGGTGGACTGAATGGATAATCTTGATCAAATCGTAGAGATTGTGCTTTCGGAAATTCAAAAGTTCAATAATGGACACGAAACTGATGAAATTCCGGTTGGCATATCGAACAGGCACGTTCATCTTTCAGAAGAGCACCTTACACGCCTTTTCGGAAGGGATGCAGAGCTTTGTAAAATAAAGGATCTGAGTCAGCCTGGACAGTTTGCCTGTCAGGACTGCGTCACATTGGTGGGGCCAAAAGGCACCATCGAGAACGTACGCATATTAGGGCCAACCAGACCCAAGACACAAATTGAACTGCTGGCCGCAGACTGTTTTAAACTCGGTGTCAAGGCGCCGCTTAAAGAGTCGGGTAAGCTGTCAGGAACCCCAGGGCTTGTCATCTGCGGCCCCAAGGGCTGCGAGAACCTAACCGAAGGCGCCATCGTGGCGAAACGTCATATACATATGACGCCGGCCGATGCAAAACGGTTTAATTGTCAGGATAACGAGATAGTCAAAGTTGAGTGCGGCGGAGAACGCGGCGGAATTTTGGACAATGTCGTCGTCAGAGTAACAGAGGCTTCAAAACTGGATTTTCACATAGATACTGAAGAAGCAAATGCAATGGGCATCACGGGTAGCGATAAAGTCAAAATAGTAAAATAATTAATTATTTATAAGGAGGATTTTTACATGATTACTACAGAAGCATTAGGAATGATTGAAACCAAAGGATTGGTCGGAGCAATTGAGGCGGCGGATGCCATGGTTAAAGCAGCAAATGTCACACTAGTGGGCAAGGTTCTTGTCGGCGGCGGACTTGTTACTGTTATGGTTAGAGGCGATGTTGGGGCAGTTAAGGCCGCTACGGATGCCGGCGTTTCCGCAGCACAAAGAGTGGGAGAATTGATTTCCGTTCATGTTATTCCAAGACCACATGGCGATGTGGAAATGATTCTGCCAAAATCCGAAAAATAGCAAATAAAGTCAAGGAGTAATAAAATTGAGCATTGAGGAATTCAAGTTATTAAGTGCAGGTATTGATATTGGGACTACAACGACGCAGCTGGTCATCAGTGAACTGACTATGAAGAACAGGCTGCCTGGAGCCCGCATACCTAAAATTGAAATAACCGAGAAAAAAATCCTCTATCAAAGCCCAATCTATATGACTCCGATTATTGACCATAAAGAAGTTAATGCCATTGCGCTCAAGGACATCATCGAGAAGGAATATCAAAAAGCTGGCTTCAGTCTTACCAGCATCGATACCGGAGCAGTGATTATAACGGGGGAAACCGCCAAGAAGGAAAATGCTGAAAAAATCATTCATCAATTGGCGGAATTTGCAGGAGACTTTGTCGTAGCTGTAGCGGGACCCGAACTGGAATCCGTTTTAGCCGGCAAAGGGTCTGGCGCATGTGACTACTCCAGGCATCATATGAAAAAAGTCGTCAATCTGGATATCGGCGGGGGTACCACAAATATCGCGGTATTTTATAACGGAAATGTTGAAGACGCAACCTGTATCAACGTGGGGGGACGATTGATAGAAATTGACGAATCCAGCGAGAGAATTTCCTACATTTCAAAACCCGCAAAAATATTCATTGATACTTTCGGCTTGGACATCAAAAATGGAGCCCGCATAAAACTGAATGAACTTGAGGTTTTTTGCGATAAAATGGTGGAGCTGACTGAGCAGGTCCTAAAAGGGCAGCAGGTTTTACCGGCCCTTCAGGAAATAATAATGGGAACGCCTTTAAAAAGAGACAATGGTTATGACTGTATCATGTTTTCAGGAGGCGTGGCCGAGTATATTTACGGGAACGAAGTGGAAGAAGGCAGGCTTTTCAAATATGGCGACATAGGAATCCTTCTTGCGAAAGCCTTTAATAGAAGCAGTCTGACGAAGCAAATAAAACTGCTCGTTGCGGAAAACACGATAAGAGCTACGGTAATAGGCGCAGGGACTCAGTCTATGGGAATCAGCGGAAGCACCGTTTTCGTGAAGCCGGATATGCTGCCAATCAGGAACATTCCCGTTGCTAAAATCCATTGGAATGAGTTTCCAAAGGATGAAGCGGGCATAAAAGAAAACATTATTGCCGTGGTTAAAAGATATGACGGTTCTCTTAAACACAACGCACTGGCTATTAGCCTACCGTGCCCGAAGGAACTCAGCTTTGAAAACATCGAACGCATGGCTGGTGGGATTTACTGCGCATGGCAGGAAGCGATGGATTATACCAAACCTTTGGTCGTTATCGTAGAAAAGGATGTCGCCAAAGTGCTGGGTCAGACCATTCAAATTCGCTCCGGTGGAGAGATGAAGTTTATCTGTATTGATTCGATTCATGTGAACGATGGTGATTATATCGACGTTGGCCGGCCTTTGTCGAAGGATGATGTGGTGCCGGTAATTATCAAAACCTTGGTGTTTTAAATTCTTAGGAAAGAGAGGGTAATAAAGATGATCTTAAAGACAAGAGTATTTGGGTCAACTTACCAATTTGCCAGTGTCAAAGAAGTTCTGGCAAAGGCAAACGAAGAAAAATCCGGAGATCAATTGGCCGGTGTCGCTGCGACTTCCAACGCAGAACGTGTCGCTGCCAAAAGAGTCTTAAGCTTGCTCACACTGGAGGACCTTAGAAATAATCCAGTTGCACCTTATGAAGAAGATGAGGTAACGCGCCTTATTGATGACAATATCAATCGCGTGATTTATAACGAAATCAAAAACTTATCTATTGCTGAATTTCGGGAAAAAATCCTCAGCCATCAAACCAGCGGAGATGATATCAAGCGTATGAGCAGAGGGCTGACCAGCGAAATGGTTGCCGGAGTTGCCAAGCTGATGTCGAATCTGGACCTGATGTACGGCGCCAAAAAGATTAACATCAGAGCAACAGCCAATACAACTAACGGTATTCCTGGCTGCCTCGGGGTTCGTCTGCAACCAAATCACCCAACGGATGATGTCGAAGGCATGCTGGCCTCATTAAGAGAAGGTCTGTCCTATGGCATCGGCGATGCTGTAATCGGGATCAACCCTGTGGAAGACACCGTTGAAAACACCACAAGACTTCTGACCGCCATGGATAACTTTATGCAAGAGTGGGAAATCCCCACGCAAAACTGCGTCTTGGCTCATGTAACCACTCAAATGAAAGCTATTGAGAAGGGCGCACCTTCATCTTTGATTTTTCAGAGTATAGCTGGGTCTGAGAAAGGCAACAAAGCCTTCGGCGTAGATCTCGCCATGCTTAGAGAAGCCAATGATATTGGGCTTAAATGTGGAAAAGCTACAGGAAAGAATGTCATGTATTTTGAAACTGGACAAGGTTCCGAGCTATCCTCAGATGCCCATCATGGCGCTGACCAGCTTGTGATGGAGGCCAGATGCTACGGCCTGGCTAGAGAGTTCAATCCTTTCCTGGTCAATACCGTTGTTGGTTTTATCGGACCTGAATATCTCTATGATAATAAACAGGTTATCAGAGCTGGTCTTGAAGACCACTTCATGGGTAAACTCACTGGCATACCCATGGGCGTAGACGCTTGCTATACAAATCATATGAAGGCAGACCAAAACGATATCGAAAACCTTGCGGTGCTTCTAACAGCTGCCGGCTGTAATTATTTCATGGGTATTCCCATGGGAGACGATGTCATGCTGAATTACCAGTGCACAAGTTTTCATGATGTAGCAAGCTTAAGAACATTTATGAATCTGAGGCCTTTGCCGGAGTTTGAAAGATGGCTTGAAAAAATGGGTCTTATGGAAAATGGACAGTTAACGCCTAGAGCCGGCGACGCCTCCATATTTACACGTTAAAGGAGAGGGGTGACATTAATGAATGAAGATAAATTAAGAGAAATCGTCCAGGCAGTTGTTGCGCAGATGGCTGCCGGAAACGAAAAGGCCCCAGTGGTTGAATCAAAGTCTGGCGCTGCCGTCAAATCCGTTTCCGTTGATGACAGAGACATTGAGGACATTACCACAGAAGAGTATATGAAAAAAATTCTGGTACCGAATCCGAAGGACGCCAAAGCCTATAGGGCCTTTAGGGATAGCACACCGGCAAGAATTGGTGTATGGAGGGCTGGTGACAGACCACTGACTGAAACTATAATTCGTTTTAGAGCAGACCATGCTTTGGCTATTGACTCGGTTTTCAGCGCAGTTGACGAGAAATTTGTTGATGATTTGGGACTGCTTAAACTACAGACAAAAGTAAAAGACAAGGATCAGCATCTGACCAGACCGGACTATGGCAGAGAACTTAGCGCAGATTCCATGAAGCTTCTTCTTGAAAAATGCGAAAAAAAGCCTCAGCTTCAGATTATAGTGTCGGATGGGCTTAGCTCAAAAGCCATCGAAGCCAATATGAAGGATATTCTACCGGCATTCATGCAGGGACTTAAGGTCAATGGCATAAAAGTTGGAACTCCTGTTTTCGTCAAATATGGCAGGGTAGGAGCCATGGATGATATCGGCGGGGCACTTGGCGCTGAAGCCGCCATCATGTTTGTTGGCGAAAGGCCAGGTTTGGTCACCGCTGAGAGCATGAGTGCCTATATGATCTACAATCCAAGAAAAGGCGCAGATGAAGCGGAAAGAACCGTTGTATCGAATATCCACAGAGGCGGAACACCTCCAATCGAAGCTGGCGCACACCTTGCAACTCTAATCAAAAGAATCCTTGATGCCAAAGCCAGCGGCATCAACATGGAAAAATAAGGACAAATAACTGTTGTTTTACAAAAACTCCTGAATTTAATTCGGGAGTTTTTGCATACCTAATATGGTATAATAACACAAGTAATTAAGATCGATCTGTAAAAAAGGGATGAAAATAATGCAAGTTGATTTCAGATGCAGTAAGCATATTTCAGATGCAGTAAGCATAAAAATCTCATTGAAAAGGGACTCAAAGGCTGCATCGCCTATGACTGCTTTGGTACTTGGCTGAAAGCCTGACGCTGAAAGCGGCAGACCCCATCTTGACTCAAGTCCAAATAAGGGCAGCAAAAGGAGATGTTGACACAATACTGCCGGCATCACTGATCAAACGGGAACACTGGCTGGAATCTGATCAAAGACAGGAGAAACGAAAATGACCTTCAGCAAATGGTTCAAAAAAGAGTCACTAAAGGTGGAGAATAAAGGCTCAGACAATGATCTGATACACAAGAGTTTTGAGGTCGCTATACTGCTAAAAGGTTTAGATGGGATTCTCGAGATGATTGGTGCGCTGCTGATATTATTCCTGAGCCCAGTTAGACTGAACGGCCTGATCATTTTGCTGACTCAGCATGAATTGTCAGTAGACCCCAAGGATCTCATTGCCAATTATTTGGTTCACTTTGCTTCAAGTTTCACAGCAAATACTCAGTATTTTGCCGTATACTATCTGGCGCTTCACGGCATAGTCAAGATTGCACTTGTCATAGTGCTGTGGAAAAGAAAAATATGGGCCTACCCGGTTACTATTGGGACACTGATCATCTTTATCCTTTATCAGGTATACCGCTACACAATCTATCATTCGATGTGGCTGATTCTACTCACCATTTTTGATTGTATAGTGATTTGGCTTACGTATATAGAATATAAAAGAATAAAAATTTTGTAAAAAAGCCCATCGAAAACCTGCGCCAGAAGTCATAACCCGATCGATCTCTTCTGCACTGGCAACGCCTTCATTCAGCAGATGAAAAGCCTCTCTGGCTAAAGCAATCTGAAGGCGATTCGCAATGAAGCCGGGAATTTCTTTTTTCAATAAAACGGGAGACTTGCCAATGCTACGGATTAATTCCATAGTAGCTTCTGCAATTCCGCTTCCCATTACTCCAGAACCAACAACGGTGATATTTTTAATCATATAGCTCTCCCTTTTTGTCTATATTTATCAATATTTATCCACCAGTACACTCCTATGGGTGATTTTTGTGCTTCGCAAACAAGCACAACTATCGTTTTTCTCGCCAATTGCAGCATATTTCTTAGCAATTGCAGCATGATTCTTTGAAATTGTAGCATATTTCTTGACAATTGCAGCATATCTCTTAGCAATTGCAGCATATCTCTCATCATTTTCAGCATATAATTGGGGTGAAACCCATTAAAAATTTCAAACGCGAATGAACTCATCAAGATGGGGCAGGATAGCTTGTTAACCTCAAACTATAGACTTTAGCCTAGGTGAGTTATATGATAGAGATAAGGAAAATACATCGTGACGGGGGAATTATGAATACTGCAGATTTGTTTATTAAGTGCCTTGAAGTGGAAGGGGTCGAGTATATATTCGGCATCCCGGGTGAAGAGACCCTTGACCTTGTCAATGCCATTACCGAGTCAAAACAAATAGAATTTATTACAACGAGACATGAACAAGGCGCTGCCTTTATGGCGGATATCTATGGCAGATTGACGGGAAAAGCAGGTGTATGCCTGGCAACTCTAGGCCCAGGGGCGACAAATCTGGTCACCGGCGTTGCTGACGCAAACCTTGATGGTGCTCCTCTTGTGGCGATTACTGGCCAGGTGGGAACGGACAAGATGCATATTACATCCCATCAATATCTGGATTTAACCAAGATGTTCGAACCCATAACAAAGCGAACCAAGCAGATTGTAAGGCCGGATACTGTGCCGGAAATTGTCAGGATTGCCTTTAAATATGCAGAAGGCGTCAAACAGGGCGCTACGCATATCGATTTGCCGAACAATATCGCAAAAATGTCAGTAGACGCGGTGCCACTTGCGAAAAAAATCTCAAAAGCTGGATTTGCCACATTTGATTCTATTGAAGCGGCTTCGAAAATGATCTCGGAGGCCAAAACCCCTGTGGTTATTGTTGGCGCTGATGCTGTTCATGCGGACGTCAGCGAAGCCTTGACGGAATTCGCCAATCGCCTGAAAATTCCTGTAGTCAATACGATGATGGCCAAAGGTATGATTTCCTTTGAAAACAAGTATTCCATGTGGACAATGGGCATCCCGCAAAGAGACTACATCAATCAGCTCTTTGACCGGGCTGATGTGGTCATAGCGCTAGGCTATGACATTGTGGAGCTTAATCCCAGCAAATGGAACAGAAACAACAATATCAACATCATTCATATCGGATACGAAATGTCCCATGTCAATAAATACTATCAGCCTATGGTCGAGGTTGTAGGAGATATGAAGGATTCCATGTACCAAATCATTAGAAGGGCTTCAAGAAACAGCACGCCTGACTTCGCCCTCGAATTAAAAAGTAAGATCAAGACCGAGCACGACAGCTACGCAGAAGATAAATCCTTTCCTATGAAACCTCAGCGTATCATCAATGACATACAAAAAATCATGGGAGAAGACGATATTTTGATATCCGACGTGGGTGCCCATAAAATGTGGATTGCCAGGCACTACAACTGTCGAAAAGAAAATACCTGTATCATATCAAATGGTTTTGCTTCTATGGGCATAGCCATTCCAGGAGCAGTCGCTGCGAAGTTGATCAATCCGGATAAGAAAGTACTGGCTGTCACTGGAGACGGCGGTTTTATGATGAACAGCCAGGAGCTGGAAACGGCTTATAGGATTGGTACGCCTTTCGTAACTCTGATCATGAACGACGAAAGCTATGGGCTCATCAAATGGAAACAAATGGAGCAATTCGGAAAATCGGCCTGCGTCGATTTTACCAATCCTGACTTCAAACTCTACGCCGAAGCCATGAACTGCAAAGGCTATCGCATCGAAAAAGCGGAGGAGCTATTACCTGCTCTAGTCGATGCCTTCAATCAAAAGGTTCCGGCCATTATTGACTGCCGGGTGGATTACAGCGAGAACTTGAAGTTGACCCAACATTTATGTGCTATCGATGTAGAATAGATTGTGTTAACCAGTGTATGAGCGGCACAAATTTTAGAAGTAGAAAATAGAAGATTTACGAATTTTAAAGTAAAAAAGGAGATTTAAGCATGAAAGATATCATTAAAATTGGCAGGGATTTCATCGAACAGGGAGAAGATTTTGTCGTTGCTAAAGTAATTCAGACCATGGGATCAACGCCAAGAAAAAAAGGTGCCTGGCTGATTATGACCAAAGAGGGCAAAACCTTTGGTACTGTTGGTGGGGGTAAGCTCGAAGCAATGGTGGAAGCTATTTGCACGGAAACCTTTAGTACGAAAATATCAAAAATTCATGAGTTCAGTCTAACTCCAGCGGATCAGAAGGGCATCGATATGCGCTGCGGTGGGGACGCCAGCATCAGCGTTGAGTATATAGACCATTTGCACCCGGAAAATTTTGAAGAGGATGCAGAGGAATCAAGTGCAACCGCTTTCATATTTGGGGCTGGACATGTGGGTAAAGAAATTGCAAAGATATTGAATTATGTTGGTTTTTCTGTTTCAATCCTTGATGACAGGGCAGAATTTGCAAGCCTTGATAGATTTTCAGAGGCTGATGAGTTGGTTGTTCTTTCAAGCTTTCAGATAGCTTTTAAAGACTGCCAGATTGGTCCAGCCAGTTATATTGTCATTGTTACCCGCGGCCATAGCGGTGACTATGATGTACTGAAGCAGGCCCTTGATTTTGACTGCGCCTATATCGGAATGATCGGCAGCAGGAAAAAAATAGCAGTCGTGTATGATCAGCTAAAAGCCGATGGATTTAGTGAGAAAGACTTTGCCAGGGTGCACGCTCCAATTGGAGTTGAAATCGGCGCGGAAACACCGGAAGAAATCGCTATCAGTGTTGCAGCTGAAATGATCAAGGTGCGGGCAGAGCTGTCAAAACAGGTGGAAAACAATGCTAACTAACTCCAAAAAATATGGTGTAATCATTTTGGCTGCCGGTTTCTCCTCTCGTATGGGAGAGCTAAAAGCTATGCTGCCCTTCGGGGGCATACCAGCGCTTTCTAAACTGATAAGAACCACAAAACTGGCCGGCATAACCGAAATTGTTGTGGTTTTAGGCTATAATTCAGAGACGCTGCTGCCACTAATAGACTGCGAAATGGACTCAGAGAAACTGCAGCCGCTATTAGATTATGAAAAGCAAACTGAAAACGTTAAGCTCCAGATAGAAAAGGAAACTGTGAGAAGTGTTTTTAATCCCAACTATGAACAAGGCATGTTTACCTCCGTTCAGGCGGGAGTTTCTGTGCTGAATCCTGAAATCGAAGCCTTTTTTGTTTTGCCCGTGGATTGCCCATTGATTCCACCGCAGGTTTTCCTTGATCTCGTCAATGCCTATGAAGACAATCCTAGTTTCATGATTGTTCCATGCTTTAATGGAAAAAAAGGACATCCGCCATTACTGCCAGTGTCATTGATCCCGGAAATACTAAACAATAATGGAGAAAAAGGGCTAAAGGAAATTATGACCATTCACCAGGAAAAGCTGATTCGACTGGATTTGGATTTTGAAGAGGTGGTCATGGATATGGATTCAAAAGAGGATTACAAAGCCCTGACCCTTCATTGGGAAAAGATGCAGACGCCGGATTGTGACAATTGCCTCAGGCTACTTGAACAATTCAACACGCCGACCTTCGCCAAAGCCCACTGCATCGCAGTAGCCGATCTGGCCGTAAAAATTGCCGAAGCACTTTCAAAGCATGGGATCAAGCTCAATAGTGATTTAATAAGAAGTTCCGCTTTACTGCATGACATGGTTAGAGACAGGCCAAGGCATGGTGAAGAAGGGGCGGCCATAGCCAGACTTTATGGCTTTGATTTGGCGGCTGATCTTATAGAGAATCACATGTTTTATTTGAAAGGCAAAGGCGATGAAGCCATAACAGAAATGGATATTTTATGTTTGGCAGACAAAATGATGAAGGAAACACAATTGGTTGATTTGAATGAGAGAGCCCAGCCTATGATGGAAAAATTTAGTGAAGACGCTAAAATTATTGAGAGAATTCAAGTCAGATTTAAAAAGGCTTTCGAGCTGGAATCTCAGATTAATCAAATTACTGGAAGGACGATCAAAGAAATTTGGCAGAGTGTTTAGGTATACCCCACATGGGTATAATTAAATTAAGGAAATTGAAAAGTGAATCAATTTTGTGATTCAATACAAAGCCAAATTATAGGAGGTAATTGATTATGACAGTTAAAGTTAAAGTATATTCTACACCTACATGCCCATGGTGCACGACGGCTAAGAAGTATTTGGTCTCAAAAAATGTAGCATTTGAGGATTTTGATGTTTCGAAAGATAGGACCGCTGCTATGGAAATGGTTGAAAAGACTGGCCAACAGGGGGTCCCTGTAATCAACATTAATGGTCAGTACATCGTCGGATTTAATCAGGCGGCGATTGATAAGTTATTGAATGCATAAAAAAAGTGCATAAAAAATGGAGGGTAATCCCTCCATTTTTTTGCGCATGTATAATACGAACCAGATTTCGCGTATAATAACCATATTAGGCAGGTGATCGTTATGGAAAAAATCAAAATCTTAATAGTGGATGATGAACAAAGAATCAGAGAAATGATCAAGGAGTATACCATTCGTGAGGGTTATGAGATGGATGAGGCGGCAGACGGCGCCTCTGCCCTTGATTATTTTGCCGAAAAGGACTATACCCTGATTATTCTTGATGTCATGATGCCTAAAATAGATGGATGGACAGTATGCAGAGAAATCAGAAAGACATCCCAGGTGCCGATCATCATGCTTACAGCAAGGGGCGAAGAATATGATAAACTATTTGGCTTTGAGCTCGGGGTTGACGATTATATGGTAAAGCCCTTTAGCCCAAAAGAGCTACTTGCCAGAATCAAAGTCATTGTGCGAAGACATGTGAATGTTGGACAAAATGAAGCAAAACTGGAAAGTATCAGTTTTGAAGGGCTTAAAATTGAATTTAATGCGAGAAATGTCTATGTCGATGGCAGTTTGGTAAACCTCACACCTAAAAATTATGAGTTGCTCAATTTTTTTATAGACAATCCTAATAGAGTTTTTTCAAGAGAGCAGCTTTTAAACTCAGTTTGGGGTTATGATTTCTATGGGGAAGACCGAACCGTGGATACCCATGTCAAGATGCTCCGCGAAAGTTTGGGAGACTATAGAAAATTTATCGTAACAGTCTGGGGTACAGGCTATAAATTTGAGACAGGGGATAATAGATAACGGTAGATATAAAGATTACAATTGATTAAAAATGACAGTAGATTAAAATGACAGTAGATTAAAAATGACGGGAGAGAATGAATGAAGAGCATTGCCATAAAACTCTGGCTTGGTATGATGACCCTGGTAGCCGTGGTCTTGGTATTGCTGTGGCTGTTTCAAATTGTGTTTCTGAATAATTTCTATACCCAAATGCGCATCAATGACATTAAAGACGCCGGGATGGAAATCGTTAAGGATATGAGTGACCTTTCGGCCGTCGAAGACAAGCTGGATATTTTTTCATACAACAACAATCTAACGGCTGAACTGATGGACTTAAAAAACCAAGTAATCTTTACGACAGGGACTGCCGGCATGAATGGCCAAATGGGAATGATGCGTAGCACGAAGATTACGGAAGCCTACAATCAAATCTTAAAAGGTGAAATTGTACTTTCACCCATGACCCACCCGCGTTTTGGCAGCCAGTTTATGCTAATTGGTATTCCTGTTTTGGATAAAGAGACAGTGCAGGGCGCGCTTATGATTACGCTGCCTTTAACCCCGGTGGCCGATACCGTGTCTATTCTCAAGCAGCAGCTGGTTTATATTACATTGATTCTACTGGCCGCTACGCTTCTTCTGACTTATATTTTATCAAAATCCTTCACAAAACCCATATTGGATATTACTCGTGTCTCCCTAGATATGGCATCAGGGAATCTATCTGCCAGGATAAAAACAGGACGAAAAGACGAAATAGGAAGACTTGGGGAAGCCATCAATGACATGGGCAGAGGATTATCAAAAGTAGAACAACTGAGAAAAGACCTTCTGGCTAATGTCTCCCATGAGCTGAGGACGCCTCTTAGCCTTATTAAAGGATATGGAGAAACCATTCGTGATATCAGCGGCGATAGCCCTGAGAAAAGAGAGAAGCAGATTGGCATCATTATTGAGGAAGCGGACCGCCTAGGCAGCATTGTAGAGGATATGCTCAGGCTTTCACAAATGGAGGCTGGCTATTCTGATGTCACAATGGAGAAATTCAGGCTTGATGAAACCTTAAATCGGGTGGCTAAAAAATATGAACTGTTAAGTGAACGAACGGGGATTACTATCTTTAGAAGAACCGAAAACCAGGAATTAATGGCGGATGAAGCTTTTACTCTTGGGGATGAGAGCAAAATCGAGCAGGTTCTTTATAATCTGATCAACAATGCCTTTAACCATTCTCCCGAGGGAAGCATCATAAGCATTGAAACTAAGGATATGATGGACAGAATCAGGGTGGAAATTAGAGATAAAGGAGAAGGCATTCCGAAGGAAGAAATGCCCTATATCTGGGAACGTTTCTATAAAGCGGATAAGTCCGGGAAAAGAGAAAAGACGGGCACGGGGCTTGGACTTGCCATTGTTAAAAACATTCTCAGCGCCCACGATGCGCTATATGGCGTTGATAGCAATATGGGAAAAGGAACGACCTTTTGGTTTGAACTTAAGAAAGCCTAATCAATCATCAAAAGCCAACTTAATCTTAATAGGCCGACTCAAAAATCATATAAGATCGACTCGAATTAAATCAGAAAAAACAAACTTCTTTTACCCCTTCGTCAAACTTTCATCACAAATGCTCCTTATAATAAAGATACAAACCAAATCTAAACAAACACATTATAAGGAGAAAATGAGATGAAGACAACAAAAAAGCTTATTGCCGTGGTTGCAATCGTTGGCATAATGGGAACCGCAGGGACTGCCTTCGCAGCAACAGCAAGCACGCCGGCCCAGATTGTTTCTGGATTGACAGGTAAAAGCGTGGAGGACTTATATGTTCAGCGCAGCGCAGGAACAACCTACGGGACGATCGCTAAAGACGCTGGAAAGCTAGACGAATTCCAGGCCCAAATGCTGGAACAGAAAAAGATTCTTTTGGATCAAAGAGTTGCAGATAAGGCCCTGACACAGGCTCAGGCAGATGAAATCTATAATGATATTAAAGACAATCAAGCCATCTGTGACGGTAGCGGGACAGCCAAAATTGGACAAAAGTCGGGAATCGGTTTTGGCAATGGTCAAGGCAATGCTGCTCGACTAGGTAACGGCGCTGGCAGAGGAAATGGCATGGGTCATGGCATGGGACAAGGGGCTGGCAAAGGCTGTTTAAATCAATAACTTTCCTGTGAGGGAGAAAAGCACGCTAATGACCCTGAAGTGACCAATTTTTTAACCCTGAAAACGACCAATTTTTTTAAAAACTATTTACTATAAATTTAATTCATATATAATTAGAGCACAAAATGAATTCAAGATAGCGCTTATTAGGACCGTATAGAGTAATGATAAGAACTGTTGTTACTTTCGGGATTATGCTATAGTAAGGAATATATCGGCTAGAATATGCCCAGGTAAGCCTTATAACAGCATCAGGACAGATGAGATCTGTTCCGATGCTGTTTTTTGCATTTGATCACATCCTAATTATAACGAGCTTTATTAAATTCTTGAAAGCATTTTGAATGATGTGGACTGGTTGTCAAAGATGTTTTATTGTGCAAATGATTGAATGAGAGAAGGAGAGGACTATGAACAAATTAAGAATGGCCGCTATTCCGGCATTGATGATTCTATTAGCGTTCACACTTTTTACCGCATGCAGCTCACCAGCAGCAACGCCAGCACCTACGCCTGAACCGACAACGCCAGAGTTTGATGCTGACGGGAAATCAGATGCCATATCCGAAGCAACTATTGCCTATAGTCAATTCTATGATTTAGTAAATCAGGCCCTGACTAAAGCAAAAGCAAAATAGATTGCTATAAGGTGACAAACTGGAAGTCGTCAACACCGGGTATAAATCCTGATACAATATCTTTTTCAAGCAGAGTCTTTTCAATCATGCTGATGAAAAAGCTCGAGAAATGAAGCGTACTAACGGTAACTGATTCCGAATCGGTGGAGGATAGAGGCATACTTTCAATATTGCCGGTATTTTTGTCATATAAAAAACCCATCGCAATGTATCCCTCGGGGACACTGACTGGTACGCGAATGTATATTGGCTCCGCGGATAATATCCCGCCATTGTCGACGGATATCATCGGCGAAATGGGCGTGACCGCTGAGCCGAAGGTGTGTTCGGTGATTGGAGCGTAGCTGATTTTAAAAGAAGTATCTACAGTATAGGCCCCAGGAGGGACATCCAGAACGAAACCATCTAGTTTGTCTCCGGCTTTATCATAAGAGATGAGCGTGCCTTCCGGCTTTACTTCGACTGTAGGAATTTCAACAGGCTCGCCAGTGGCGATCTGACCAATGTTGCCGGTCTCGGGTTTATTATCGAGTGCTCCAGTTTTGTCTTCCTTCGTAGAGCAGCTTGTAAACAAACCCATAATGAGAATGAATATGATTATAACCTCCGATATCCTGCGAATAATAAACATACCCTGCACCACCTTTCCACGAATTATATTTTATCTAAATTCCACGTGCATTTTTAATTAGCTTTACAGAACACTGTTTTACGAAGAATTCAGGCTGTTAATTAAATATTTTAACATTTACATCGCCACCTTTCAATCTTCTTCGATAAATTATTGCTTTTAACTTACCGATGAGAATATTTATTAAACTCTGTAAGTTATCCACAGAGCGACACTCAATTTTTTGGGTAATATTCTTGTTA
>JANYJS010000082.1 GCA_025361765.1 Bacillota bacterium | reverse complement strand
CAATGTTATCCCAAGTATCAGCCCGACCTCCAATTCGAAGGAACTCACATAAATCCCAATCCGTGCCGCCATTTACTTCTTTTAATAAATACAGAATCTTATATTTACAATCGATATATTCTTCTTCATTTACTATTCCATCAGATATAAAATTTGTACTTTCTTTTTTTCACTCTTCTAATAGCTCGTCCTGTTCTATCGTGTATGACATAGTTTACCCCCTCAAATATATTTATTCCTATCAGGTATTATGTGCCCAATTACCTTGAACTTCGAATGGCAGGATTAAATATTTAAATGTTCCAGATCGAGTCTCATCCAATTGGCTATACATCTTCCAATTTATTTGGTACTCGCCTTCAAGTTCTATTGAACTTTCCCTTCCCTTCATCGTTCCTTTTCCTGCGTGGCTGGCCCAATCCATCTTGCCTGTTTTAATCTGATGTTCGCTTATCTTAAATTGATAATACACTGTATCAACTCTTCCAGAGTTACTCCAATATGCCGGATCATTTGTTAGCAGAATGGAGAAGCCCTTCTTGAATTTTGGCAGAGCTCTTCTGAATTTCTCTATACGTTGCACATCTTTTAAAAAGTCATATCTTCCAATATCTTGGGCTCCATGGTTTTTTAATGTGAAAATTTCTCCCTGATGATCCTTAACACATTTTAGAGTTTTGTATTTCAATTCAATTGGATACCAATCATCATCAATAATAACCAAAATGTCAATGTGCATCGTAGTTTTAATACACGATGGACAATATTCAAGTCTGACTTTTGCAGTAGGATAGGCTTCCTGAATTTTCCAAGCCAAAGCGAATTGGAAGTCTGCTTCTGAATGAAATACTTTTCTTGAATTACTCAATTCAACCAATGGTTTACTTAAATCCATAATTATCCTCTCAATATCACGTTATGCTCAATTTGCATCAATTATATTCTTCTTTGTTAATTAGTATATCATCAATTGTCACATTGATATTGTCAAATATTTCTTCAATTGCTACAGTATGAAATCAAGAAAAAATATTTGTGAATTATTTGTGAACGTTTTTGATTTTTACCCATAAAATGGCAAAAACGCTGAAACTGAAAAGGCGTACAACCTTTGCAATTTCAACGTTTTATGTGGTCGGGACGACAGGATTTGAACCTGCGGCCTATTGATCCCGAACCAATCGCGCTACCAAGCTGCGCTACGTCCCGACACCACAGTCCAAAATTAAGTATAATAGTTTCAATTGAATTGTCAATATATACGGAGCTGCTTAATCAGGGCGACGACTCGGAGCGCTTAAGCAAGACGAGGCTATTTGTTTTTAGCCAGTTCATATATCTGACCTATGGGCACATTGTGCTCTCTTGCAAGCCTAGCACAGTCTTCGTATTCCGGTGCAGTCTTTTCTATCCCACCGAGTATACCCGTCTTTAGCTTTATTGGCCCGAATTTCGTCTCTAGAATTTCAGTTTTTCGATTCATAACCACTCTTTCGGACTCATGAATGCGAACACCAAAAGTCGACGTCTCTCTTATAATAGCTTCCACCATTTTTTCTTTGTCCGAAAGTGCACACAAAACAGTCAGTATTGTTGCGGGACGGTTTTTCTTCATCTGAATCGGTGTGAAGAAAACATCCAAAGCTCCAGCTTCAAAAAGCCTTTCCATGGTGAAGCCAAGCATTTCTCCTGTCATATCATCAATATTGGCCTCAAGTACTGCAATAGTAACAGGCGCAGCCGAGCTCATTGATTCTGCACCAATTACGCTTTTAGAAGCAAGCTCTGCATCTATTTTTATTATAACCTCTGCTTTTTCGGTCTGGCTCCCCATAAATATTCTCAAAGCGTTAAGCCTTCCTGTTTCCCTTTTGCCAAATCCATAGCCTATCTTGTCAATCGTCATGTGCGGCATTTGCGAAGATCCTTCAGCTAATGATTTTATGATACCAATACCTGTAGGTGTAACCAGTTCTGCTTCGATGTCCTCAGTGATTATCGTAATCCCGCTTCCTTTAAGCATCTGGGCTACGGCAGGCACAGGTATGGGCAGCACACCATGCCTGCATTCCACAAAACCTTTTCCCTCATGCAAAGGCGAGCAGACTATTTTGCCGATGCCAAGCATATCAAGGCAAATCGCAACGCCAGCTATATCTACAATCGAATCTACAGCACCAATTTCATGAAAATGCACCTCATTGATGTCTTTGCCATGAACGGCCGCTTCAGCAATGGCAATTTCTTTAAAAATTGATAAGGCCATGTCCTTCGCCTTATCCGTTATACTGCTGGTCATGATAATTTGACTGATCTCCGCTAAGTTTCGTTCTTCTTCATGGTGTTCCATTTCGAAGCTTTCACAGAGTTCAACGCAATTTTCATTTTGTTTATGGAGCAGATGGTGTAGCATCCCTTCATGTAGTGCGACAGTCACATCCATTCCAGAAATGCCATATTTTTGAGTCCTTTGGACGGAAAAATCATATCCATTTATGCCAATTTTTTGGATTTCTTGCCTGACCACCTGAGGGTCTAGGCCCAAATCGATCAAGGCACCTAAAGTCATGTCCCCGCTGATTCCAGAAAAGCAGTCAAAGTATAGTATTTTATCCATTTTATAACCCCCACTTTCTATGTGCTGGTAATGCTGAGCCCGCTTACAGTTGTGTCTATAATACCAGCGAACTCCATATTGTATGTTGCCTAAAATTCTAAAATAAATGCTATAATTTATTGATATTTGAAGCCAGATAGCCAGCCCCAAATCCATTGTCAATATTGACCACACCAATGCCCGTTGCACAGCTGTTGAGCATAGTCAGAAGAGCTGCAATACCTCCGAAGCTGGCTCCGTAGCCTGTGCTTGTAGGTACAGCGATGACCGGCTTGTCCACCAAACCTCCAACCACGCTGGCGAGGGCCCCTTCCATGCCTGCAATAACGATGATGACATTGGCTGCTCTAATCCTGTCCGATTGTGCCAGAAGCCTATGGATACCCGCAACGCCGACATCGTAAATGCGGTCCACCTTGTTCCCTATGATTTCAGCGGTGATTGCCGCCTCTTCTGCAACGGGTATGTCGGAGGTTCCCGCAGTTATAACGGCAATAACCTTATCTGAAATTTCGGTTTCTTCGCGTTTCACAACGATTATTCTAGCAAGTTCATGATAGATGGCATCAGGAACACTTTTCCTGACCACATCAAAAATCTCTTTTGATGCCCTAGTGGCCAAAATATTCGAATTATGCTCCGCCATTTTTTGCATAATCATAGCAACTTGTTCTGGCGTCTTACCCGGGCAATATATAGCCTCCGGATAACCGGTGCGTATATTTCTGTGTTGATCGACCTTTGCGAAGTCAAGATCTTCATAAGGAAGATTTTTCAGTTTTTCAAAAGCCTCTTCAGGATTCAGTTCCCCGCCTGCGACGCCTGATAATATGGTCTTAAGATAGTTGGCATTCATTGTAATCCTCCTATAATACCCTTACATTTGTCCTGTTTGAAAACCGGACAGCCACCAAGGCTAAGGGGTGGCTCCAGTCCACAGTCCGCCATTAATTCCTCTTGAACCAAAATATCACTTGGAATCCCTTCCGCATAGATCTCACCGTTTTTTAGTACAATGACCCGTTCGCAAACATCAAGGACTAGATCGAGATCATGTGTTGCAATCAGTTGAGTCATTTTAAGGCCCTTTAAAATATTTATGAGATTGCGCCGGCTTCTCGGATCCAGAAAAGATGAAGGCTCATCTAGTAAAAGTATGGCCGGGTTCATGGAAAGAACAGATGCAATCGCCACGCTGCGCTTTTCTCCTCCAGATAATTTATGTGACATTCTGTGTCTAAGGTGCTCTATTTCCAGTATTTTCAGCACTTTTGACACTCTGTTCTCGGTTTCTGTTTCAGCTAAGCCATAGTTTCTTGGCCCAAAGGCGATATCGTCAAAAACTGACGACATAAAAAGCTGGTCATCAGGATTCTGAAAAACCATACCGATATTCCTTCGCACATCTCGAAGAGTCTCTATACCAACTGGAATATTATCAATATAAATACAGCCTTCATTGGCTAGGTTGATGCCCGTCAGCAAGGTCAGCAGCGTCGACTTTCCAGCACCATTTGCCCCTACAACACCTACCAACTCATGATCCTTGACGCTAAGGCTAAGATTATTGATCGCTTTATGTCCATCAGGATAAGTAAAGCTTGCGTTCTCTATTTTAACCAAAAAGTCTTCCCCCCTGAAACCCAAATAGCCCGCACAAACACGCTGACTAATCCAAACAACCTACCCAAAATAACACTGACTAAAACCCAAATATCCCGCCCAAAATGATGCTGATGTTTATAAACCGCATACCTATAAACAGCCCTGTTAAGGTAACCATATAAATCCAATCAACGGCATTTAGCTTATTTGATCCTGCAAACCTGTATTCTCCATCAAAGCCTCTGCATTTCATAGCATAATAAATTCTATCCGCTCTGTCAAAACTTCTAAGAAGAAGCTGTCCCGCAAAGGTCCCCATATGATCCATTTCTATGCCCTTCTGTTTAGGTGACCGCATATGGTAGGCTGTAATCATGTTACCCGTTTCTTCAATTAACACACTAATATATCTATATGTCAACATCATCTGGATAACGAAAATTTTTGGTACTCTAATTCTGATTAGTTCACGTGCTACCTTCGTGACAGGCGTAGTTGACACTAAGATTAGCACCGCCATAACCGTCAAGATAGTCTTAAAAATAATAGAAGTGAAAGAAATCATGCCAAATGTGATTAGAACACTAAAAGCTTGAAAGGCTACTGTTTTTTCAAAAAAAATATTGGAAATCGCAGCAAAAAATGAGAATGGCAGTGCAATTAAAATTCTCGAAACCAAAGGTTTATAAGGAATCTCAGCCATAGCCATCATAAGCACGGGATAAAGGATGAAAGGAATGAGTCCACTCAAATTATATTTATTAAAGGAAATAACGACTACAAGATAAATGAGGGTTGTGAACATTTTAGATATAGGATGCAAATCATGAATCGTCGTTTCTTTTTTTGCCAACTCCTCAAGGGTTGCCAAATTGTTTAAAGCTGTAATTAATTTCGACATGATTTTTTCCTTTTTAGTTTTGTAATCACAAATCCAATTGCGCATGCAAAAGCCAGTGTCATTAGTCCACCAACAATCCCGGAAATACTCGTTCCCACCTTGGCAGGTTCACCATCCACTGCCTTAAAGTTATAGCCTGGCAAGATGGTTAATTGATCTTGAATATCCGCAATCACACTTTGAATCCCCTGTTGCCCCATCAATTCCGGCGCCCCAATAACATTGTTAATAGCCCATTCGAGTCCATCCGGGTTTGTGGATGCAAACATGGAGAGGAAGCCTCCGATAAAGAAGGCCAAAAGCAGCAATCCAATCAGAATTTTCTTTTTGCTCACATTTCCGTTTTTAGCACCAGTTTTGCTACTTACTCCGTTTTTAGCACCAGAAAGTGCGTTTTCAAGAATATCCGGGCTGAATTTAAAAATGAAACAAAGCACAGAAGACACCACAATTCCCTCGATTAGACCTATTGCAAGATGAATAGGCTGCATAAGCAAGACAAAAGTGCCAAAAGGCAATTCTGTTTTGCCAGAAGCCAAGGTTTCGACAACTACGCCAAAGGCCCCTAACTGAAGACCGATGACGACAGCAATAATTGCTCCAATTGTTATGGTCTTCGCGCTGATCCCCTTTTTTTGAATAGGTTTATAGATAAGCGGATAAGCGACAAAGCAAGTAAAAAAGCCGAGGTTAAAGATATTGCATCCAAGTGCCAGCAAACCCCCATCTCCGAAAAAAAGCGCCTGTATCAAAAGAACCGACGTGATCACCAAAAATCCCGCATAAGGGCCCAGGAGGGCTGCGAGCAGTATTCCCCCACCTATATGACCACTGGATCCCGTTGCCGGTATGGTAAAGTTGATCATCTGGGCAGAAAAAACAAAGGCACCCATAATGCCCATCAAGGGGATTTTCTTTTCTTCAAGTCCATCTTTCAATTTGCTTACAGAATAGGCAATAGTCCCTGTACTAGCCGCAAGCATTACTGCGCCTACTACAGGAGAAATTAATGCATCTGCCATGTGCATATATTTTCCTCCACATTGTTATAAATAATCAAATTTTCGCTTCATTCAGCTTCTTTACTGAACCTTTTCTATTCAATGGCTAAAGACTAGCTTCATTCTATACCATTTTCCCAGCCAAGGAAACTAATTCATGCCGGATGGTTGCTTTATAATCATCAATTGACTATAATGAATGTATGTTGTTTACTATATTTTAGAATGAAGGTGAATTATGGATACGAAGATTATCGAGGGCTTTCTTAATAGGATTAATTCTGTTATAACAAGCCGAATTGTCGAAGAGGAAAATCAAATAAAAGAAATACATATCGTCTCAGATGTCTCTCGTAATCCGAAACAAATAGCCAGAGATGTAGAATCCGTCATGGTATCCCAGTTTGATCTTCATGTCGATTACAAAATGATCAGTGTCGCTCAGATTCAAGGAGACGCCAGCATCTTAAAGACCAGCAGACTCAGAGTCAGCAGCATCGAAAATCAAATAAAGGCAAACACCTTTACCTCTACCATTGTCCTTGAAAAAGACGGTGAATTCTTTGAAGGAAGCAGTAGCGGAATAGCCACAGCAAACAATATTACCAGAGTAATCAGCCTTGCAACGATTGATGCAGTCGAGAATTGTTGCGGATTAAAGAATATATTTGCCATCGAAGAAATTGCCAGATTGGTTGTTTCCGGCAAAGACACTATCATAATCTACATAACAGCCATAGTCGGAGATCAGGAAATACTGGTCAGCGGCTCAGCAGTCACCGCTAAGAACAGCGATGAGCTAGTAGTCAAATCTGTCCTAGATGCAGTGAACCGTATTGTATCTAGGTTATTAAGTTAGTATCAGACCGGATTACTCCGTTAAAGTCATATTTTTTGTCCTAGCGAAGCGGATATAGCATGCCTGAATTAGCGTAAGGCATAGTACTTCAAATAAGGAGGCTATATTCGATGAGAAGAATTTTTATTGCCCTTAGTAGTATAATGGCTCTTGTTCTTTCTGCAGGTGCAGGATTTACCTGGAGATAGTTCCACAAAAGTAGTCGTCCGGTCTGATAGCCTTATAGGAGAAGTTCATGGGACTCCCAAGGAAAGTATACGCTTATATAGCGGTTATTACGGTTTTTGCCATTGGGCTGACTGGCTATATTGCTACTTCTAGCCTTTATTCATTTTCGCCACAGTTTTCCTTTTCCAGCATTACCTATTCAGTCATGTTCGTTGTTATTTTCTGGTCCATACTGGCCATCGTATCCGAGTCACTAACGATCATTTTGCCCAATGGAATTGGAGTTTCTGTCAGTTTTTCCATCTATCTTGCCTCCATCATAGTCGGAGGTCCTCTGCTTGCAATGATTGCAGCATCTGCTTCCTATATATTTTCTGTTGTTAAAACAGAAGAAGGTTATTCTCACATATTCAATACTCCCTACTATAAATCCATATTCAATGTCTCAACCTTGATACTTTCATCTGGACTATCTGGTTTAGTTTTTTCTTATTTTTCTGACTACCAATATGGCAGATTTCTCTTTGGCCCAATAATTTTAACTGTTCTTGTCTATCTGGTAATCAACAGCGTGATCATATCTGTGCTGGTTTCCTTGATCCATGTCAAACCTTTCCTGCAAACATGGATCAATATTTTCAAAGGCGTAGCCCTCAGTATTTTCGCTGTGGCAATGATCGGCGTTATTCTGGCATTAGCCTTTATGAGCTATGGGCCTACCGCCGTAGTATTATTTTTCGCACCTCTTCTCCTTGCAAGGTATTCGTTCAAATTGTATCTGAATATGAAGCATACTTATATAGACACCATTTCTGCCTTCAATAAGTTTCTTGAGGCCAAGGATATGTACACCAGTGGCCATGCCTCCCGGGTTTTAAGATATTCCGAATCAATAGCATCTGCCGTAAACTTAAGGGCAGATCGCATGGATAATTTGAAAAACGCTGCTATACTTCATGATATCGGCAAAATTGGAATTGACGATAGTATCCTTAAAAAAACTTCCGGTTTATCCCCGGATGAATATGCCAATATAAAAGAACACGTTAGGATTGGTTCGGAGATTATCGATGGCATAGATTTTCTTAAAGGCATTTCAAAAATAGTTGCTCAGCATCATGAACGCCCTGACGGGAAAGGTTATCCCAATGGAATCAAAGACTCATCTATATGCCTTGAAGCGGCGATTTTATCACTTGCCGATGTTTATGACGCCATGATTTCAGATAGGCCCTACAGAAAAGGTTTGACTCAGGAGGTAGCCCTAGAAGAAATTCGAAATAATTCCGGCACCCAATTCAACGCAGAATTAGCAGAAGTTTTCATCAAAATTCTTGAAAAAGAACTCCTTGAGCAAAATCTAGAAAATGAACTTCTTGAGCAGAATCTAGAAAAAGAAGCGCAAATATGTTAGTTGAAACAATTGCCACCTCAGGGTTTGTTTTGCTTATTAGAAAAGGAAAGTTCGCCAGTTTAAAGAGGCTACGCATCAATGGATGGTATTTTCTAATTCTATCAGTTATACTTCAAACACTATTATCTAAGAGTATTATTCCGGATTCATTTCACTATACCACTATTATTTCATCTTACACTTTAATCGTTTTATGCCTCCTACTCAATATCCGAAGACTCTCCATCAAAATAGCTTTGGTTGGGGTAGTACTTAACTTTATAGTGATTGCCTTTAACAATGGCTATATGCCTGTATCCCTACCTTGCTTGATTTTTGCCGGTTATGATATTTCCTCGATAGTTGGAAATCGACTGGACACCTTCCACGCCCTCATAACTGCATCAAGTCCCTTTAACTTTTTAGCCGACATCATACCTATTCCTGAGCCTTATCCTTTTCCAAAAGTATTGAGCATCGGCGATTTTTTCTTAATGGTCGGCGTATTTTTGTTTTTTCAAGATCTCAAACCAAAGCCGCAGGTTTTAGCGAAGCGGCTAAAGAAAGGATCTGCCTAATGATAGTTAATATGAATCTAAAGAAAGTTATCGTTTGCCTAAGCCTAATAGCTGTTCTCGTTTTTCCCCTGTCCGCTTGCGGCAAGAAATCAGCTTCGCCAGTTGATCCTGGCACGCCTGCAAATCAAAGCGATGGCCAAGATCCGGTGTCTCCTTCTGGTATTGAGAAGCTTAATCCAAATGATGCAAATTTAGTTCTTGCCGCAGTACTATCAAGTCCATATATAACTTGCCTCGGTAAAACCAGACTCGAAATGGACGCGGCTTTTGGCCCTATTGCCGGGAATGAGTGGGTGGACGGCATGCTTTATTATCACGAGAATTATCCGGGCATGGTAAGTTACACCAATGCGGTGGCGGATTATGAGGTTAAAGAAAACGATATTTGCATTGTAGCCTTTGTTCTTCTTAGGGAAGTAGTGCCAGAAATGGTGGGAAAAAGTCTCTCAGTCGATGCTGGAGTGTGGGGAGCATATGTTTTAGATGATTTAACCAGTACTTATCAGTATGAAATACCCATCAAGAATGGGTTTATGACCATTACCTGTGATGAAAACGGCAACATAGACCTTGATTCCGTTATATTTGCCAAACTTGAAAGCTATTGAAAGCTATTGAAAGCTAATTGAAAATAATTGGAACTGAAATGAAATTGAAGAATTGATTTGAAAGATTTGCAAATTCCTGTATCGATAACGTCTCTGCCCTTCGGATAGGATCAATGTCAGCAGCTTTTAGGACCTGTAAAACCTCTTCTTTTGTCAAACTGTTAAGCCCAGTTAAAGAATTTAACAGAGTTTTTCTTCTTTGTCCAAAACCGGCTTTAATCGTTTGAAAAAATAAGGACTCACTTTGAAGCTCAACTGGTTTTTCTTTGTTTATCGAAAGCCTTATAACAGTAGAGTCCACGTTAGGCCTGGGTATGAAGACTTCTTTTGGTACACTAGTCACCGTCTCCACAGTGCAGTAGTACTGGATCGCTACTGTTAGAGCGCCATAATCCTTTGTTGATGGCTTTGCCTTAATCCTGTCAGCGACTTCCCTTTGAAGCATAATCGTCATGCTGTCCGCCGCCACATGCTCCTCAAGAACTTTCATGATAATTGGGGTAGTGATGTAATACGGCAGATTTCCTATAATCCTGACGGCTTGGTAACCTGGGTTATTTGAAATCAGTTCTCCAAAATCAGTTTTTAGGATATCTTTGTTAATGATTTCAATATTATCATGCCCAGAAAGGGTCTCAGCCAAAATCGGAAGGAGCTGCTTGTCAATCTCAATGGCGATGACCTTTTTAGCCTTAAATGCGGCCGCCTTTGTCAAGACGCCAATTCCAGGCCCAATTTCAATGACAAGGTCATTATCGCCTATTAACGACCCTTCTATGATTTTATCTATGATGTTTTTATCGGCAAGAAAATTTTGTCCTAAGCTTTTAGAAAGCTTGAAGCCATATTTTTCCCTTATTTGCTTAATTGTGCTTGGTGCGTATAATTGATCCATGCTACTAAAAACTCCCTGCGCGTAACGCCGTACTGATTAAGTCTGCTTAGAAATACCTTACTGTTTCCATACCCAATGCCAAGCTCGCGTCCGAGTTTATCTCTTCTCTTTGCAGAGCCTGCATCCCCTGTTAGCCCATAATGCATCATATCTTCAGAGGTAAATTCGTTTCTTCTTTCAGAAGTGGTGCTTCTGCATTTAGCCAAAGCCGCCTTAATACTACTTGGGGAGGCGTTCTCGATACCGATATCCCCTTCCTTTTCTGCATCCTCTCTCGATAGGTGAGCATGTTTGGCTTCCGGAAAAAGCACTTCCAGTTTTCTTCTGATTTTCTCGCCGGCAAAATCAGGATCAGTAAAAAGAATAATCCCCTGATTAAGATAGGCCTTTCTTATTAGCTCAAGAGTATCTTGCTTAATCCCATAACCATGGGTTATAATAATCTCCGCGTCTAAAGCTCTTTTAACTGCGGCTTCATCATCCTTGCCCTCAACCACTATTACTTGATCAATCATGTCAGTTTGTCGTCTCCTCAATAGCCGGTTCTGTGGCTAGTTTATCCGGAAAAATATATAGTGTCTCTCCTGGCTTAATCATACTAAGTTTAATCCTTGCCTGTTGTTCGATGTAAGAAGGATCATTAACGAGTGAAAGTTCTGACTGGAGTTTTTCCTTTTCTAAAAGCAGTTTCTGCTTAAGCTCAGCGGCCTCTGCCTCCTGCATTTTAAGGCTTACGATATTAATCATAGAAAAACCTATTGCAATAAAAATAATCAAGGCAATAAAAGCGGTCAAATATCCGCGCCTGGTGTTTTTATTGGCGCGCCGCCTGTTTGAAATCTCAGGATTTTCTTTAAGCGGTATTTTCTTTTTCATCTCTAACCTCTCGAGATCGGAAGCGTCAATATGACTTTAGTCCCTATTCCTTCACTGCTTTCAACCTTAATGCTTCCCCTATGCTCTTCAATAATCTGTTTTGCAATTGAAAGACCGAGCCCAGTTCCGCCCATAGCTCTTGATCTGGCTTTATCCACCCGATAAAAGCGTTCGAATATCCTTGATATTTCATTTTCAGGGATACCCATTCCATCATCTATTATTACAATTATAACATCTTCTGCTGCTTTATTGGCATTAATGCTAATATGTCCACCCTCCTGGGTATATTTTATGGCATTGCTGAGAATATTTAGAAGCACTTGCTCGAGTTTATCTTTATCGCTATATACTTTAATGCTATCCGATTCGTTGAACAATATGCTAATCTGTTGCTCCTTGCCTTTGGCAATAAATTCGATTTTCTTGACGACGTTTTTAATAATGCCAATAATTTCGTTATTTCTTTTATTCCATTTCTCACGATTATAATCCAGCCTGGAGAGCTGAAGCAAATCCCTCACCAGCCTGCTCATTCGATCGGCCTCATCGTCCACAACAGATAGGAAGCCTTTGGTAGTTTCCATATCGTTGATACCGCCATCAAGCAAGGTTTCCGTATAACTCTTTATTGTGGTCAGCGGAGTCTTTAGCTCGTGTGAAACGTTGGCTACAAACTCCTTTTGCATATTCTCCAGTTTCTGCCTTTCAGTGATATCCTGAATCATGAGAATGATGCCTACGTCCTGGTCATTTTCATCCATAAACCTAGCATATCTTACAAAGAATGTTGAATTCTCAAAGTCGAAATTCTCATAACCTTCCCATTTTGTAGATTTGCGTTTCATCGCCGTAAGGGTCAAGCTCCTGCTGTATTTGCCCATAATCATATCGAAATGCTCATTTTTGATATCGTTTTCGCTAATTTTAAGCATGCTCATAGCTGCAGCGTTGGCGTGAATAATCTGCCCATCAAGATTAACAGCTATTAAACCATCTGCCATGTACTTTAAAATTGTTTCAAGCTTGCTTTTTTCGTTTGAAATTTCAGATAGGGTGAAGTTGAGTTTTCCTCTTAATAGGTTAAACATTTCAGCCAGTCTGCCAATCTCGTCATCCGATTTAACAGATACTTCCTGGCTAAAGTCCCCCTGAGCCATTTTCTCTGCCTTCTCAGTAACGTCGTTGATGGGCACAGTGATGCTTCTTGCAATCAGAAAGCCTAAAATCACTGTTATAAATAGCGCCAAAAACATCGCACGGATAAAAATCATCTTTGCTCTGTCAAGAGCCTCATAAACGCTGGTAATATCTGCTCTCAGATATAAGACGCCAATGACATTTCCAGAACTACCAATAGGAAACACCATATTCTTGACTGGAATACCCTGATTTGAACTAAAACCATCTTTTTCTGCAATCTGTCCCTTTAATCCGCTGACAATAAGACTTTCTTCGAGTATTCCTATAGAAGACTTATCAATAAGGCTTTTGCTCTCGGAGGCAACAGCAATTATTTTGAGATTGTTGTCAATTATAAAAATTTCTTCCTGAATGCTTTTGCCCCAAGTTTCTATATTTTTTTGGATCTCCACTTCATGATCGTTGAGGTTTTTGTAGTCATTAAAAGAACTCAGGATTCCATCATCGACAATCTTTGTGAAATCCTGGCGTACAGCATCCATATGATAGGCTTCAAGCTGATTAGTGATGAAAACCCCGATAATACTCATTGCAATAAACACAAGTAGAAAATAGATGAATACAATCTTCCACCTAATGCTACTCCATCTTTTCATACCAAACATGTATTATAGCCTCCTGAAATAATAGCCTATTCCTCGTTTTGTCATTATATATTTGGGATCGCTGGAATCATCCTCAAGCTTTTCCCTAAGTCTCCTGACCGTAACATCCACCGTCCTAATATCCCCGTAATATTCGTATCCCCAGACTTCTTCAAGAAGCTGTTCTCTTGAGAAAACTTTATTTTCTCTTTCTGCCAGATATTTTAACAGTTCAAATTCACGTAAAGTCAATTCCAAAGCAATGCCATTTTTTCGAATTTCGTATCTGTTGAGATCTATTTCAAGATTGCCATATTCCTGAATCTGCGAAGGCGTAGTTTGAGGAGCCGCCGATCTTTCGGTTCTGCGCATATTGGACTTAATGCGGGCAATAAGCTCCCTCATTCCGAAAGGTTTTGTGATATAGTCATCCGCACCGAGCTCGAGTCCCAATACCTTATCCACTTCCTCTTCCTTTGCAGTCAGCATCAGAATTGGCACCGTGGATACCTCTCTGACCTTTTTGCATACCTGAAAACCATCCATGATGGGCAGCATGATATCCAGCAAAATGAGATCGGGCTTCCATTCCAAAGCTTTCTTCAGTCCCGATTCACCGTCATATGCGGTTTCAATATCAAATCCTTCTTTGGCCAAATTAAATTTTATGATATCTGATATGGCTTTTTCATCCTCAATTATTAGGACCTTCTTGTCACTCATAAAACCCTCCTAAACTTATATGTACTTGCTCGGATTGACCGGTCGTCCATTGATTCTAATTTCAAAGTGCAAATGGGGTCCGGTGCTGCTTCCTGTATTCCCGGAATTTGCGATGTGCTGGCCTTGAAAAACCTTTGCTCCTTTTTTCACAAGCAGCTTGCTGCAATGGGCGTAAACAGTCACTCTATTTCCGCCGTGATTAATCCTTATGACATTACCATATCCTCCGTCCCTGCCTGAGAAAATGACTGTTCCACCATCTGCCGCATTAACAGCGGTTCCGGTTCTAACGCCAATATCTATGCCTTCATGCATTCGTCCCCATCTGGTTCCAAACCTTGATGTAATGACGCCGCGGGTCGGATTGATAAATGTTCCTGTACCCACAAGAGGCGGCAGCTTTTTAGTGCCGACTAAAACTACTTGAGCGACAGGCTCAAAGGCAACAATTGAACTGATCTCTGTCCTTTTTACCTCTATACCATTATTCCTGACAATCTGCGCTACGACTTTCTTTTTTCCATCGATTCCTTTGTTCTTAACACTTTGATCTCCGGTATATTTTGCTTCAGTGTTTTCATACTTGATCTTATAGGGAATGCTTTGATCATACTCAGCCGTCTCGATGGTTTGCACTGTCAAAACAGGTGCTGCTGCGGTAAGTATCAGCTCTTGGCCTATATTAAGCTTTTCAGGCACTACCCCCAAATTAGAGGTCAGCAATTGAGCTTGGCTGATTCCGTACATAGTGGCAATTTCAGAAAATGTTTCCCCGCCTTTTACACTGTGCTTTTTCTTTGCTACGGCGCCGTTAAGCATGAAGTCCACGATCGTATCCTGGTCCTTCAAATTTCCAATTTTAGTCAAAGCTTCTTTAATAACGACCTTTTCTGCGAATCCAACCTGATCATATTTAATACGGTCACTTTTTTTAAGGTAGATATTCTGTATTTTGGCTAGAATTTCTTCCGCACTTTCCTTGCTATCTAGGAGCGCAACCTGTTTGCTATCCACGGTGATGGCGTAAGCCTGAACTTCCATATCTTTAAGGTAAGTGAATTTATCTAAAACCTCTTCCCGCGAATCAAGATTAAGTCCAAGGCCGATCACCCTTTTCAAGGTAATATTTTTATTTTTATCAATTATGATTTTTGCGTTGTATTCTTTGTCAAGCTTATCTCCAATGACATCAAGGGTTATATAGACATCGTTCTGATTCTTTACAAGCCCGAGAACTTTGCCATTATAGGCGTATTCATATCCTGAGATGCTACCAATAAAAAGGGTGATCGCAATTATGGCTGCTAAGGCTCCACCTGTTGCAATTCTAAGAGTCTTTCTGTTTCTTTCAGTATAAAGCATGAGACGTCTATATTTTTCTTTGATTCTATTTCGCATCCAAGCGATTTTGTTTTGAGCTCTAATGGCAAACCTTACAATAGAGGTCAATTGTTCAACCGTTTTTGTCTCAATCTGTGTTATTTTCTCATCAACCACGCCAAAAGCGCTATCAATCCTCTCCATAAACAGGCTCATTCGCTCTGCAATCTTTTGTTCCAAATTTATAAAGCTTTGTTTGATAACCCTTGGAATTTTAGACCATATGAATACGCAGATCTTGGAAATCAAGGAGAAAGGTAATAGGAGAATTAAACCGGTTCTATAGCCAATACTTTTGATGACCTCAAGGGCGCCAGACACTTTAATGCCAATATCCCCAGTTTTCCGATCTGAAGCCTGGTCTACGCCATTCGAGAAGTCCGTCCTATACGTTTGCGTTTCAGAATGATATTGATCGAGTAGCTCATCTTGTTCGTATTTGGAAAAAAAGCCGTAAGGTGTGGATAAGAAGGTTTCAACAACACTACTTTCTCCGTTTTCAGCCGTGGTTTTTATATCATCGCTTGCTTTTCCTTCGCCGAAAGTGCTGAAGGATGAATCAAGCCAGTTAACCAATAACGCCATACGCTGTGCTATCCTATCCTCCAGATTTACAAAGCTTTGCTTAAAACCAGCTGGCATTCTAGACCAAATAAACACTGCCGCCTTAGCGATCAAAGTGAATGGCAGCAATAAAATCATGGCTATTCTATGGAAAATTTTTGATATGATGGAAAGTGCGCTGGACTCTTTGATCGCAGCTTGTTGAAGCTTTATATTTGCTGTATCTTGATTAACGATATCAGTTTTTTCTTGATTAATGATATCAAAAGTGAGCTGTTCAAATTGGAACTGCTCAAGTGAAATCTGCGCCTGTATTGGAGCAGGGCTTTCGGGCACATTTAAATTCTTCTTTTTCTTGATTTCTTTAGCAGGTATCAGTTCTTTTTTTGCATTCAAAAATGGAGGATGGATCCCATCTTCCAGTATTTTTTTAACCGCCTTTATAATATTTATTCTGGAGGCGCGGTTGATCGCCTTATTTATTTTACCGTGTTTTTTTTTGCTGCGCTTTCCAGTGCTGCTAGTCATATGTACCTCCCAGCCATCGCGTCGATGGGGTGTTTTCATATGTACTTATGTCTCTATTTTAAGCTATTTAATGACACATTACTTTGCAATTATAATTCATCTCATCTATTATTACAATTATATTTCAAAAAAACATAATAAGTACAATCTTGATAAATTAAACTTATCCCTAAAACTTATCCCTCAAGCTTATCCCTCAAGCTTAATAATGAAGCACTGGCATCTTTGTCCGTCATCTAATTGTCCTGTATCCTTGCACAGCTCGCAATCATAAATAGGATCCAGGTAGTTTGGTCTATAATTGCTTTCCGTCAGCAGGTAGGCTTTCTCTTCATTTAGCTTTAGTGCTTTTGAGCGAAGTCTTGCAGACTCGCTTTGGATGTTCGAAGCTCTGGTTAGCATTAGTCTTGAAATCTCGAAACTGAGATCTCGGATCTCCTCATCAATCTGCTTGATTCGCGGTACTTTTTGATAGATTTCTGCCCTGCGCTTTTCGCTCTCATGCTCATTTTTTTCGCGCAAATCGTCATAAGATTTGATGAGCGTGTTGATTAGACTAGTCTTAGGCGTCTTGGCCTGAGAGTCTTTAATCTTGCTCTCGGTTTTCCAGCCTTTTAAAACGCTGTTGATATAATTGAGATTTGGATTCGTAATCCCGCTGGTTTTTTTACAGGCTTCAAGCACAGTATCTATGGGGAAATTAAGCTCGTCAAACCAGGTATCCATAATACGTTTTTCTTCTTCAGTCGGATGTCTAAAAAGACCTAAGGCTTTTAATATTCTTCTATACAGAAAATGCCTGCTATCAGTTTCTTCAAGCAGTTCATCAGCCTCAGCAGCGGTTTTCAGACCCTGGTTGACCCATTCTTTGATGACGCTGGCCACGTATTTTGCCTTACCATTAGTCCTCTTCTGAACGCAATAGGTATAAGCTTTTATGACCAGTTCAGGTGCAACGTCGAAATCTATAATCCAAGAAAGAATTTCCTGGTGCTCAGTCCCCTCAAGAAATCTGCCTGTGATCTGCTCCACGTCGCTGTACATTTTTTTAATGTCATCATTTTCCAGTAAATCTTTATGCTCCTTGGGAATACTATCACTGCTCTTTTTGCTTTTTTTACTCTTGCTGTACACCAGTTCTTTAAGGCTCAAAAACTCTACAGTGTAATTAAACTGGTCGTTGGCTGATTTACTCTTTTTTCTGATGATGCCTTGCTTTTCCCAATAGTCCCAAGCCTGTAGCACATCCAAAATCGATATTTTCAAATGTTTCGCTATAATCTCATTAGTCATGCGTGCATCGTGGTCTGCATACATGAGCGCGAAAATATAAACCTTAACAAAAACGCCGTCTGCATTAGGCATGTACTCGTTGATGAAAATATTTTCGAGCGAAGTATCACAAAGATAATAATCACCTTTGTTTTCCCTGTTAAAATTCATAACTTCTCCTAAATGTTTCTTTTCTGATCAGGTTAAAGTATTTCACGCAAATATTTCTTTTCTGATGGTTTAAAATATTTCTCTTCTAATAATGGTCTGATCTCTCCTTGGCCCTACTGAGATCAATTGTACAGGTACTCCTGTTGTTTCTTCAATGGCCAGAATGTAGTTTTTTGTTTCCTGAGGAAGCTCTTCATACGTCCGACAAGAGGAAATGTCCGTCTTCCAGCCTTTGAACTCCTTATAAACCGGTTCACAGGCCTCCAAGATGTCCAGTCTGGCGGGGAAATTGTCCATAACATCGCCTTTATTAGAATAGGCGACACAAAGCTTTATCGTGTCGAAGCTGTCCAGTACATCAAGCAGCATGAGTGAAATAGCCGTCATGCCGTTGATACGCGCGGAATACTTGACGACAACAGCATCAAACCAGCCGCACCTGCGAGGTCTTCCCGTGGTGGTTCCATATTCGTGGCCAAGAGTCCTGATCTGATCTCCGGTGGCATTATCTTCTTCAGTCACAAAAGGCCCTTTTCCCACTCTAGTCGTATACGCCTTGGTGATGCCTAAAACGTCTCTGATGACGCCGGCTCCTATTCCTGTGCCGAAGGTAAAACCTCCAGAGGTAGGATGAGAGCTGGTGACATAGGGGTATGTGCCAAGATCAACGTCCAGCAAGGATCCCTGGGCACCTTCAAACAGAACCTTTTTCCCAGATGTCACTGCCTCATAAACCAGGACGCCTGTGTCCTTGATATAGCCTTGAAGCCTTTTGGCATATTCCACATATTGATTAATCATCGCTTGTTTATCAAGGGCTTTTCCACCATAGAGCTTAACGATGATGTCGTTTTTCCTGTCTATTTGAGCCGACAGTTTTTCTATAAACTGTTTTTCATCCTGGGTATCACAAAGTCTAAGACCACTTCGTTCAATTTTGTCCATATAGCAGGGGCCAATGCCTTTTTTTGTGGTTCCGATATCGTCTGCACCTCTTGCTTCCTCAGCCAAGGCGTCTATTTCCTTGTGATAAGGGAAAACGATATGGCACCTGTCGCTGACGAATATTTTGCTGGTGTCAATGTCATCCTTGGAGAGTTTTTCTATTTCATTAAAAAAACCTTCTGGGTCAAATACGACTCCATTTCCAATGATATTGATGCAGCCCGGGCGCAGAACGCCAGATGGAATCAAATGCAAGGCGTATTTTTTATCACCGATCACTACTGTGTGCCCGGCGTTGTTTCCGCCTTGACCCCGAACCACCATATCCGCTTTGTTCGCGAGATAATCTATTATTTTTCCTTTACCTTCATCTCCCCATTGGGATCCGATTATTGCTAAACTTGCCATTTTCAGCACCTCCTTCTATTTGGGTTATTTATTAAAGTGTTGATTTAAGTCTTGTAGTAATCTTTCCAAATTGATACCATGACCTTCCGCAGCCTCTTTTAAGTTCTCACTATAAGAGCCCGGACAGCCAAGGCAATTCATCCCATGCTTAATCAGGATTTTGGTTGCCTCCTCATCCATGTCAAGAATCTCTCCAATCAACATGTTCTTGGTAATAGTCTGCATTTTAAACCTCCTCCTATTTGTCCAACATAGGACTCTTATCGACAAATCTGGTATATTTGCTGAGCCAAGTAAGTTCAAGGCTTCCCGTAGGGCCGTTTCTTTGCTTGGCTATGATAACCTCACATACGTTAGGCTTTTCTGATGCTTCCCTGGTGTAGTACTCATCACGATATAAGAACATGACGATATCCGCATCCTGTTCGATGGATCCGGATTCCCTAAGATCCGATAAGACCGGCTTATGATCCTGTCTTTGTTCAGGTGCACGGGAAAGCTGAGATAATACCAAAACTGGGCAGTCCAGTTCTCTGGCAAGCTGCTTCAGCGCGCGAGAAAGTGAAGTGATTTCCTGCTGTCTGCTTTCAGACCTACCCTCATAATTCATCAGCTGAAGGTAGTCGAGAATGATTAAATCCAGTCCCTTTTCCGCCTTTAGCCGCCTGCATTTATTCTTAATTTCCATCAGATTGATGCCAGGTGTATCGTCTATAAAAATATCGGTTTTGGACAAGTTATCCAAAGCGATATGGATTTGGTCCCAATCTTTTCTGTCAAGGGAACCTTTTTTTAGTTTTTGAATGTCTACTCTGGATTCCATGCTGAGCATACGTTGTCCAAGCAGTTCTCTAGACATCTCTAGACTGAAAATAAGGACTTTAGCATGGCCTTTAGTGGCTGCATGCTGGGCAATGTTGAGTGCAAAAGCAGTTTTACCCATACTCGGTCTAGCAGCAAGAACAATGAGCTCTGATCTCTGAAGGCCTGAGGTTTTTTCGTCAAGATCAATATAGCCCGTCGTAACCCCAGTCAAATTTCCCTCGAGCTTCGACATTTCGTCAATTTTGCTGATATTGTCCCAAAGTATGTCTTTAAGTGGCTGATAGTCCTTGCCTTGTCTTGCTTGAGCGATCTCAAATATTGCCTGCTCTGCAAAATCCAAAACCGTATCGGGCTCCATCTTTTCTTGATAAGCTTTTTCTATAATTTCAGATGCCGTACTGATTAATCTGCGCAAAATAGCCTTTTGCGCTACAATTTTTGCATATTGCCCTGCGTTCGATGTAGAGGGAACTACCGTCGATAAAAAGGCGATATAAGCTCTTCCGCCCACCATCTCAAGTGATTTTCTTTTTTTAAGCTCCTCTGCTACCGTCAAAGTGTCAACCGGCTCGTTTTTTCGATTCAGTTCAAAAATAGCAGCAAAAATCTCTTTATGCATTTCGCTGTAAAAGTCTTCAGGCTTCAGGAATTCCAAAACTTCAAAAAGCACGTCTCTGTCGAGTATAATAGATCCTAGAACCGATTTTTCAGCATCATCATTGTGGGGCGGTATACGTTCCATTTGACTCATGAGATTTTCTCCTTATAAAACTCGCATTTTAAAGATTTAAATCCTGTCGGTTTAAGGTCAAACACCAACGCTGATTTTAAGTTTGCCAACAATGTCCTGATAAAGCTTGATATCAATGACGAATTCTCCAACATGCTTAATAGGATTCTCTATGAGAAATTTCCTCTTGTCTATGGCAATGCCAAACTGTTCTAAAAGTGCATCAGCAATATCCTTTGACGTAACAGCACCAAACAGTTTTCCTCCTTCTCCGGCTTTTGTATGAATCTTGACCTCAATATTCATAATATTGTCTGCCACCATTTTGGCAGAAGCGATATCGTTTTGACGCTTGTTTGCCTCATCGGCCTTAATTTTATCAAGAGCCTTCACATTCTGATCCGTGGCTTCTTTTGCGAATCCTTTTGGCAGAAGGAGATTCCTGGCATAACCATCGCTTACCTCGGCAACATGACCCGGCTTGCCAAGACCTTTTACTTCTTTAATTAATATCACTTTCATAGTCGTTTCTCCTTCAAATTATTTTTTGACGCCATCACCTTTTGTTTGAGCGTTTTCTTTAACAAGCTTTTCAATTTCAATCAAAGTATCTTCAACAGATAAATCAATCTGACCGCCAGCTATGGTCAAATGACCGCCTCCGCCCATTTTTTCCATAATTAATTGAACGTTGACTTCACCTAGAGATCTGGCGCTGACTGCAGTTTTATTATCATCATTTCTTCCAACAACGAAAGCAGCCTTGATACCTTTAATATTCAGAAGTTCATCGGCAGCCTGTGATGTAATCAGGTGCATATTGGCGCGCACACCTTCGCACTTTGAAATTGCAACGCCACCCTTGATAATCTTTGCATTGATTATGGCCTCACTTTTCAGCTTATACATTTCCATATCATTTTGGAAAAATTGTTTAACGCTGGCTAGATCGGCACCACTTCTGCGTAGCCAAGATGCTGCTTCAAAGGTCCTGACTCCGGTCTTGACAGAGAAACTCTTCGTATCAACAGTTATACCAGCTAAAAGTGCCTCTGCCTCGAATTTGTCAATTTCTTTCTTATCGCTGACATACTGCATTATTTCAGTGATCAGTTCGGATGTTGAAGAAGCATAGGCTTCCATATAACTCAGCGTAGCATTATCGATGTTTTCTTCTGTCTTTCGATGATGGTCAATGACCACAATTCTTTCGGTTTTTAACAAAAGCTCAGGGCACTCTGTGAAGCTCGGTCTATGAGTATCTACAACAACCAGAAGGGTTTCTTTATCAATCAAGGTGAGGGCTGTTGCAGTATTAACAAAGGTATAGTTGCCTGAATCAGAGGCTTTTTTATAAATATTTTGAAGAGATTCGCTGTAGGAATTAATTAAAATATATGCATCTTTATTCTTGTTTTTCGCAATTCTGTATATTCCTAAGGCAGCACCAAAGGAATCCATATCCGGTTTTTGATGCCCCATAATTATAACGCGGGCAGATTGATCCACCAGCTGCTTTAAAGCATGAGCCATAATCTTTGATTTTCCTTTGTTTCTTTTCTCAACCGCCTGAAGTCTACCGCCGAAATACTCGATTTTGTTGATCTTCTTCACTACTGCCTGGTCCCCTCCTCGTCCTAAAGCAAGATCAAGGGCGGCCTGCGCATACTCCGACTGCTGGAAAGGCGTTTTGCCACCTATGCCAATTCCAACACTGAGAGAGACCGGAAAGTCTGCATCGGTTTCAATTTCGCGTATTTCATCCAAAATAGCGAATTTATTTTCTTCGAGTTTATCGTAATTTTTATTCTCAAAAATGACCAGATATTTATCATCGTCGAATTTTGTTAACGAAGCATTAATTTTAGATGCCCACTGCCTGATCATTTTTTCGATCTGCGCCGCTATCATGGATTTTTTATCCGCTGGGGAGCTGTCTATGAGATCGTCAAAATTATCCACCTGAACGTAACCCAAACAATATTTTTCTTCTTTGTATAGCGTTTTCAAGTTCTCATAAGTCGTCACGTCAAACCAGTATAAAATACTATTGCCGCCATCTCCCGCATAGGATTGCGAGGCAACGATTCTGTAGATTTTACCGTTCATTGAGACCTGAACATTTCGCTCTTGATCTTCAGTCAGGAGCTCCGAAAGCTTTATATGAACAAGGTCCGTAATTTTGGTGTTCAGCATTTCCGCCTTATCAGATATGGCCGTGAATTTCTTATTGTACCAAAATATCTCTCCTTCACCGTCAATCATGCAAAGGGGCAGAGGATGATTGACAACGGAATATTTTATGGTATCGCCCATCTCTTCCGTGATATTTTCGATGTATTCTTTTAAAAGCTGCTTTTTTCCTGTTTCGATTTTCTTATTATAATAGAACAAATACAAAACAATAATAAGCGCCAGGATTCCTAAGGGAATGCTGTGATATAAGATGATGAGGGCAAAAATAAATAAAGCGACAAGATTCGTTTTAATATCCGGCTTTATCAATTTTCTTAATCTGTTGACCATGTGCACTCTCTTTTCCATCATGCTTGCTTGGGAGTTTTATTATACCATAAGATTGGTTTTTTGATAACATGATAGGACAAATTTTCATTGGCTGTCCCTGGCCTCGACTCTTCTTCTAATTTGAAATGCAACCTCAATTACGCCGAGCATAAATAACATATAGGTTCCTATGGAGCTCATGATGATGAAGACGAAAATCATAATTCTCACTACTTTAACTAAGCTTCGTCTGTGCATATACCAGACTGTGACCGCAAGACCTTGGATGGCAAAGGTATAAACCATTATGATTTGGATATTGGCAAGAAGTACTTTTTCATCCATTATTTTCAGATAGGCTGCGAGCATGGCTAAAGCATAAACAATAAGCGTTCCCCACAAAATATTTTTTGGCAAAGAAAACTCTCTAAATGGCCCCATATAAGGCACCGGCATTTTCAGTTTTTTCATTATGGCCATAGCCAGTTTATAATTGATGAAGGTGGTGAGAGCGGAAGACAGAATCATCATCCCCGGAATCATAAGCAAAATTTGTTCTTTCATTTGCTGCATCTTTAGAGTAACATCCGTAAGAACCTTGGGATCTGCGCCCATAGAGCCAAACATAGATTGTTGAATTTTCAAAGACTCATCAAAAGCACTGGTAATTGTCTCAATTAATGGAAGCCCGGTAATCAACTGTCCAAAAGCAACAGTGCCAACAGCACCAATCAAAGAGACCACAATCCCCAGCCCAAGTACTTGATAAGTCGATTTCCCCTTATGAAGGGCCCAACCCATCACCGTAGAAGATAGTCCTGAGATCATGACCAAGGTCAGGGTATAAATCGGCCCAGCAAACATGCCTATAATCAAAGCCGCCGCCACAAGGGATGTCACCGTATATTTTAGTCCATGGCTTTTGCCAAGAATGATCAGCGGAGCACATGTAAAATAAGCGAGTATGCCCACGATTGGCAAAAATATGCCCGCAAGTCCAATGACACATATAAGAGCTGTCACAAGGGCTGCCTCTGATAATGCTCTGGTTTTTGTATTCATGTATCCTCCACAGAATTAAAAATAAAAGAAGCGATTGCTCGCTTCTTCCCATCTTTTATGACTTCAACAAAATCTCAATCTGTTGTAAAAGGCAGCAGTGCTACAATTCTGGCTCTTTTTATAGCTCTGGTCACTTCTCTTTGATGAATTGCACAAGTTCCGGTTATCCTTTTAGGAAGAATTTTTCCTCTTTCGGTTATGTACTTTCCAAGTTTGTAGTAGTCTTTATAATCTATGGTTTCAGTCTTGTCGGTACAAAACTGACAAACCTTCTTTTTTCTGATTCCACGTCTTTTTTCTAACATTGCAATTTCCCTCCTTTTTCTAAAATTAGAAGTCTATTTGGTTGTCAGAAATCCCGTTCATATTTTTAGAATGGAATTTCATCATCGTCATCCAGGGCTTGAAATCCCTCTGGTATCTGTGCGTTTCCCTTTGAAGCCTCATTGAATCCGCCGCTCTTTTGAGCCTTGTCTCCCCATTCCAAAAATTCCACACGATCAGCAACGATGTCTGTCTTGTATTTTTTTTCTCCAGACTGTGTTGTGTATGAGTCGTTTTGAATCCTTCCCTGAATGCCAACCAGTCTTCCCTTAACAAGGAAGTTGCCGCAATTCTCAGCCGGTTTTCCAAATACAACTATGTTGAAGAAGTCGGCTGTTTTTTCTTTGGCAAAAGGTCTATCCACCGCTATCGAAAAAGTCGCGACAGCTTTTTGGTTGTCCGGCATATATCTGATTTCCGGGTCTTTAGTTAATCTGCCTATTAATACAACTGAATTCATTTCTTCACCACCGTCTTTTATTTATCGTCTTTATTGATTATAATGTGTCTGACTACGCTGTCTGAAATTTTAAGTCTTCTGTCTAATTCCAGCGGTAAAGTCGGCTTGCCAGTGAAGGCAATAATCACATAAAACCCTTCATTTTTCTTGTTGATGGGATATGCGAGCTTCCTGTTCCCCCAGGTATCTACTTTTCCGACTTCACCCTCAGCAGCGATAATTTCTTTAACCATCGCTATAGCGGCTTGTTTCTTTTCGTCTTCTAAAGCGGACTCGATAATAAACATAACTTCATAATTATTCATTCTTTTCACCTCCCCTTGGACTAAATGGCTCCACTTTCTGTGGAGCAGAGAGCATATTAATGCCTTACCATTATAACATAGGCCTCTTCTTTTGCAAGGAATTTTTTAATTTGAGATCGCTGCCTTGAGATCTCGCTGCATATCTATATTAAATGCCTACTTAAAGTCTCTCGAAGCCTTTAGTCCATAAGCCGGCTTCGCTTCTGTCGCCGCCCTGTTGATTGCTCTCGACATAACCTCGGCGGCAAGGGCACCAACAGCGTCCGGCATAACCTCGACTTCTCCGGTTGCCATAACAAAAATCGTATCCCCATCAAACATCGTATGAACAGGTCTAATAGCCCTGGCAAAACCATTGTGTGCAATGGATGCGATTTTTGTGGCTTGTGTTTTTGTGATTTTGGCGTTGGTCACGATGACTCCGATAGTCGTATTGCCGCTGAATAAGTTTGTCTGGTCTTCATATTGAGCATACATAGTCTCTTCTGTGCTGATGATCTTTGTTTTATCCTCACTAAGCAAACCGGCCAACCTTTTCCCGGTGTCTACGTCGATAACATCTCCCAAGGCATTGACCGCAACAATAGCAGCTACCTGTAGCTCCCCAACCTGAAGTCCATAGGTCCCAAGACCGCTTTTCATTAGCCTTTCAACGCCAAGAAGTTTTCCAACCGTAGCGCCTGTTCCTGCCCCAACATTGCCTTCAGCGACGGGATCTTCGGATGCGTTGACGCACGCTTCATAGCCCATGGCTTTATCCGGCCTCACTTTAGGATCGCCAACAACAAGATCAAAAAGAGATGCGCCGCAAACAATAGGCACCACCGCTACCTGAACGTCAAAGCCGATGCCTTTTTCCTCAAGAAACGCCATGGCTCCCGAACCGGCGTCCAGACCATAGGCGCTTCCACCGCTTAACATAACGGCATGAATCTGCTCAACCAGATTCACTGGCTTTAAAAGCTCGGTCTCTCTTGAGGCCGGGCCACCCCCTCTGACATCCACTCCTGCAAAGGCCCCCTTTTCACAGATGACGACGGTGCAACCTGTGGCCGCTTTTTCATCCTGTGCGTGTCCCACTTTGATGCCTTTTATATCTGTTATTTTAATTTGCTTCATATGACCTCACTCCTATCAATAAACAGTCGCCCAGATGCGGGCGACTGTCCGTATTAAGCTTAAATTTTAATTGCAACTGACAACTGAATGATGCGATTGATCTTAAATTTATTAAACCGCGGTAAGGCCCATGAATACCATTACAATGGCTATGATTACACCTGTAATGCCTTCACCACCTAATAATCCAGCTGCTATGATTGTTCCTGTGTCCTTCTTAGCAAAATCAGGAGCAACAAGGTTTACAATAAGTCTGATGGCTCCACCTAAAGCAACTGTAAGGGTTATAAACATAGGAAGATAGATTCCAATACCAAGAGTCATTACTGGAACATTGACGATATAAAGCACTGCGCCAGCAATTAAGCCTATAATGAAGCCTGTCATATCAGGAATACCACCAACCATAGCTGCAACCGCTGCGGCCTGTGGGGCTGGAAGTGCAGTATCTGCGCCCATTGCGCCATAAGCCTTAACCATAACCATTAAAACTACAACTGAAACTACAGCGCCTACGAAGCCGCCAATAGCTTCTGCAAACCACTGAGCTTTAGGGTCGGATTTCAAGATATAGCCTGATTTAAAGTCATTCATGACATCGCCAACAAGACCGCAAGCAACAGCAACAACTCCAGCTACGAAGAAAGCCTCAAGTTGCCCGATGCTGGTGGCAAATTTTGCGACTAATAACACGATTATTCCGAAGATTTCCATAGGATTGATTCCGGTCTGACCAACGATTTGAGCCGACATAGATGTCGTCATCCATACACCAAGTATGGTGATGATGCTGGCCAAAATGCCCATATGGAGAACGAAAGTTAAGACGAATGCAACCAATACAAAGGCAATCGGTGTCCATCTTAAATTGATAAATCCACCTTTTGCTAAATCTTTGCTGAAAATAGGCCCATAAATTTCTTTAGCTTTTGGCAGGATACCCTTAATCAGGATACCAATTCCGGTACCAACCATGACGCCTATGCCCAGACTTTGTCTAAATGCATCAGCACTAGGAAGGTCTGCAAAGAAACCCATAGAAACGCCGGCCATATTTACGCCGAAGAAACCAATAAGAGCGCCAAGGAACCAGACTCCAGTGAAGAGAGGTCCAATGATGTAGCCAATAGCGACTGCCATAGGAGCAACCCATACGCCAAAAGGAATTCCTTTTGCGAGAAGGCCTGGAGCGAAAATTGCGCCAGGGATAAGCTTTAGCCAGTCACGAACAAATACAAATACTGCTACGACTGCCATTGTTACGCCAAGAAGAACCGCTTTTTTTCCGCCTTCATCGCCGGCGATGAGGGTTTCAGCTGCTGCAATACCCATTGGATACGGCAAAGCTTGTGAAACAACAAAATATTTTCTAACTAGTGCTGTAAAAATAAGACCCATGGCAACACCGCCAAAAGTGACGGCAAATAGTTCTAGATTGGTGACGGTCGCACCCGGATTCAGCATGTAAATACCTGGAATTGTAAAGGCAACGCCTCCTGCAACCATTCCCCCTGCTGACATCGCGGTATGTGTAACATTGATTTCGTTGATGTTGGTGTTGCCCAAAATTTTTAAAATCGCCATTGACGCTACCGCTACAAAGATTGTGGGCCAAGGAAGGGCGCCCATTTTGAGAGCTACATACATGGAGCTAGTTGTGATCACTGCCGACCCAATTATACCCGCAATCATTCCGCGAACTGTGAATTGTTCTTTGAAAGATTTAGCGTACTTGATGCCATTTTCTGCCATACGTCATTCCTCCTTTAAAATATAAAAATAAAAATAAATCCAGGCAAACACATGATCATTTATACATATCTTATTCATATATATGCCTATTTAGGCAATTGTATCATTCTTTATTTGGCTAGACAAGATAATTTTATACAGTCTTTAAATGCTGTAATTCGAACATCCAGGCATCTTTGCACATTTCAATCAGATCTCTTTTTGCCTGCCATTTCAGATGGTGAAACGCTTTGTCCGGATTTGCATAACATGCATCAATATCACCACTTCTTCTGTCCACTATCTCATAGGGAATTATCAATCCATTTGCACGTTCAAAGGCATCAACAATATCAAGAACGGAATATCCGATGCCAGTTCCCAAATTATAAATTGTCAGTCCACCCTCTTCTTCGAAACCCTTCAAGGCTGCAACGTGACCATCAGCAAGATCGCAGACATGAATATAATCCCGTACTCCAGTGCCATCTTTTGTCGCATAGTCACCGCCAAAAACGCTGAGTTTTGAAAGCCTTCCCGAAGCAACCTGCGTGATATAAGGAAAAAGATTGTTGGGTATGCCCTTAGGGTTTTCACCGATCAGTCCGCTCTTATGCGCGCCTGCCGGATTAAAATAGCGCAACAGGCATATATTCATAGTTTGATCAGCATGGGAAATATCGGTTAGAATATTTTCAATCATCAGCTTGGTCATACCATATGGATTTGTTGCAAAGAGAGGAAAACTTTCGTCAATAGGCACCGTCTTTGGATTCCCATAGACTGTAGCTGACGAACTGAATACCAGATTTTTGACCTGAAACTCTGCCATGACAGAAAGCAATGATAGAGTAGCTCCCAAATTATTGTCATAATACCTAAGCGGAAATTTAACCGACTCTCCCACAGCTTTAAGTCCAGCAAAGTGGATGACAGAATCAATTTCATGCTGAGCAAATACTTCCCTTACTTCTTTTGTATCTCGAAGATCAATTTGATGGAAGCTAATTTTGTGTCCCGTAATTTTTTCCATGCCGTAAATAGACTCAATGCTGCTATTTGAGAGATTATCAAGGATAATCACCTCATAACCGGCTTCAATAAGAGCTACGCAAGTGTGACTTCCTATATATCCCGCTCCGCCTGTAACAAGAATTGCCATAAAAATTCCTCCTATTTAAAAGTTACTGCCAATATCCATTCCTATATTTAGAATATTTGTTCCTACATCCCCTACATAAACAAGGTCCATTTTATTACTTTGGATAAGATCATTTGCCGTCGGTTCTTTTGTTGGTTAGCGGTGAGAGAAATTGATTGATCAGATAACCATGTGCCGCATGACGACTCTGTTTCGAAGTGTCAAATCCTTAATTGAAAAGGAATCAAATAAATTAGCCATAAAAAATAAGCCTCCTTGTTTTAAAACTCCTTGCTTTTATAATTTTTGCTTTTTTTGCCCAAATTATAGTACAATTATACATCAACCCGACAAGAACTTGAATTTTATTTATTATAGCGAGGTTATAAAGATGCTTAATACTAAAGACATGGCGCCAGTAATGGTTTCAGCCCCTAAGCTGCCCCAAAGGATTTTTTTGATTGGATTTATGGGATCCGGTAAAACCACCGTCGGAAGACACCTTTCGGATTTGATTAACTATGATTTTATAGATATGGACAGTAAAATAGAAACGGATGAGGCCATGGCGATCCGAGATATCTTTATTAGGCGCGGGGAGCACCATTTCAGAAACCAGGAAAGCCGTCTTCTTGATCAGCTTGCAGAGCAGACGAACATAGTAGTTTCCTGTGGCGGCGGCATTATTCATGATGACATTAATGTTGAACGCTTAAAAGATAATGGACCAGCAGTATTTCTTGATGGTAGTGCCAAGCTTCTCTTTGAGCGAGTTAAAAATGATGGGAATAGACCCTTCGCTTTTTTAGATCTTGGGGATGAAGCCCAAAGATTTGCGAAGTTTGCTGATCTATATGAAAAAAGACGCTGTCATTATGATGAAGCGTCTCAATTAGTTATTAAAGTTGATGGCAAGAGCCCATCCCAGATTGCTTCTGAAATCTTAAATGCTCTTACTCTTTAGACTGCTTGTGAAATCTCACTTTTGATGAGCTCTTCTATTTTTTCCGCCAGATTATTGGCCTCCACCTTGGTCAAATTTTTGGTTTCTATGGCCGGCAGCACTGTAAAGGTAATCTCCGCTGGCATGGGATAACCATTCATCTCAAATGATTTGTAGGATCCGCTAATTGCCACTGGAACAATCGGAACTCCGGTTTTAGTGGCAAGTTTGAGGCTGCCTCTTTTAAATTCAAGCATGTCAGGGCCTCTGCTTCGTCTTCCTTCCGGAAAAATTCCAAGAGAAAAGCCTTGTTTTAAGAGCTCTGCTCCCGACTCTATCATTTTCAATGCTGCCCTAGCATCATTTCTTTTTATGAAAATGCTGCGAACTGCTTTAATCCATCGACCAAATAACGGAATTTTAATGAGGTCGGCCTTCGCAATGAAACCGATTTGTCTGTCGATGGCAGCGACAAATATGGGAATGTCCGCATAACTCTGATGGTTTGATACAAATAAAACGGGCTCCTGCGGAATCGTATCAAGGCCACTAATGTGAAGCTTTATACCAAATTTCTTTAATACCCCACATCCCCATTTATGCTGAAGCGCTCTTATAGCATCAATTTCCGCGGGTATATTGCCCTCCGACCTGACTTTATTGACCCTTGTATAATAAGACCACATGCTGAATATAAATCCATACATCCAAAGTCCAAATTTAATCTTGCGTAAAGTATTGCCCATCATCCCCTCCAGAACTTAAGATGCTTTATAACTGCCAATAGAGATGCTGGTTATGATTTTCTCTGCAATTTTAGTCAAATTTTCAGCCGACGCTCCGCTTTTCATGTAAAGGCTAAAGACATAGCCATCCTTGGTCCAGGTGGCGAGGCCGGTTTGATCCTGAGTGTAGGCTACTTCGACTTTGACCCCTAATATATCCTTGGTTACGCTTTGGTCAAATGGATCGTAAACGCCACTGATATCGCCCTCTGATTCTTTAGCGGCTCGAAAGGATAAAGCGTTGCCATTTACTATAAAGTCAATTTCTGAAACCGCCCCAGCGATCACATAAATATGGTCATAGGCATAATCTGTTGGCCAACCGTTGATGCTGAAGCCAAGTTTATCATCAAAGTTCGGTTCCGTAACCTCAACCATAGGATTTGGCACCCCTGTACCAACAGCCTCATCAGTAGTGGATTCATCTGGAACCGGCGTTTTTACCTCGGGCTTAGAACATGCACCAAATGCGAAAATCAATGTTCCGCACAGAATAAGCAATAGCATTTTTTTCATGGTGTCTACCTCCTAACACTTTACTAACTGCTTATTATTATAACTCTTTAATAGCAGAATTTGCCGTTTTATTAAAAATACATCGCATGAACTTGCTATTTTCACGAAAACTCATAAAATGCAGCGGGGATGTGATAGAATTATGTTAAGAAGCAGGTCTCATTTCATTTATGTTTACAACGCGCTAAACCTTTTAGGAGATATAGACCATGAAACACAAATTGCAATTGTCACTTTTCACAATAGGACTGATTTCTTTCTGTTCTATAGCTTTGCTTTACACTTTTAATCGCGTTGATGCTTTCGATACGGCTATCGCTGATTATATTCATATATTTTGGAATCCTGCTATGACAAACGTCATGAAAGTCATAACTTACAGCGCCAACTGGCAGACAATTACCTTGCTCTGTCTTGTATTTCTGATGCTGCCTTCGACTCGAAATTCTATGGGTTATGTAGTTTCTGCGTCCTCAATCTTGACGACAGTGCTCAATAATCTTTTAAAACAGATTTTCCATCGCGTCAGGCCTGATGTTATATTATCGTTGGTGACTCCCGGCGGCTATAGCTTTCCTAGTGGCCACGCCATGAGCGGAATGGTTTTTTATGGTCTATTGATTGTTCTTTTTAGTCATCGTCTAAAAAACAAGCCTGCCAAGTATTGCTTAACAGGTTTTTTAGGCTTATTGATTTTTTTTATTGGCGTAAGCCGCGTCTATTTAGGGGTTCATTATCCCACCGATATTCTCGCTGGCTGGTCAGTTGGTCTTTGTCTTTTGTGTATTTTTGAATATGCCGCAGACCGTTTTGCCGGAAAATACGTCCGAAATCAATGATACACCTTTATCTTCAATAGAATAAACTTTTATGATATCCTTCTGTTCCACGTCAGCCCATACGAGATCTAAAAGGATGTTTTTATCGCCATCAAAAAAATTTGGATTATGAATCAAAGTATTTTCGTCTTCAAAAATAGCCGCATAGAAAATATCCGTTTCCACAAGATCCTGGAAAAAATGGCTGCCAAAAGAAAGCTCTGGCATATACCCTGCTCCTTTATAGGCCACCTCGCAGGCAATTTTCATGTTGGATATCTCTGCAAAAGATACAGGAACGCCAAGTTCAGGAGAGGACGTCCCGAGCCTGCCCGGCACCAGAAGCATGATTGCTTTTCCCTTGTCCTTATAATATTGATTGAGCTTCCCAATCGTTCTGGCTACATTCGATTTCTTATTATAGGGAAACTCGTAATAAGCCTTAGGATCAATTTGGATCACAACATCTACCGGCTGATAGTAGGCACCTCCCATGGTTCCGCCATTTAGGGCAAAGAAGCATTGGTCTTCGCGTATTTCCGGAATCTCTACTTTCACGCCAAGCCCTCCCACTTGAAGGGGTCTGCATTGAAGCAGATTGACCACAAATTCACCTTCTTCGTTAAAATTGACTGCGAACTCAATATCTACCGGATAGTCGTACTCCTTGGTAATAGCTGCCATGATCCCCTTAAGCATTTTAACTAAATCTTGATTTTTCAATAAATTATCACAGGTCGTATAAATAATATCCTGATAGATGCCTCTTTCTCTTAACTCGGATTCGCGTTCGGTGTCGTGCTCAACCATCAGTTTAATAAACCAGTCCGGCAATTTTTTAATAATCTCGCTAAGCTCTATCCCTTTCATGTGATTTGTAGAAAGGCAAAGGGCATCGACTTTGCTTTGAACAAATTGATTTTTTCCGGTCTTTCCAGATGAAGGTGTCCTCTCAGGCTTATCAAGAGAAGCAATCCTAGGGTAGTCGCCATCGGTACGATCAACGGCTCTTGTCCCAAGACCCATGACAAGACGCACCATACCCTGTTTGGGATCAATATCCTGATCCCAACGGTAGGAATTATAGGAATAACCGACGCCCGCAGCGCAAGGCATATATATATCGTCAAATAACGATCCTGAAACCCGTTGCACCAGAATGGCCATTTGTTCTTCTCTGTTATTTAAACCTCTCTGGAGCCTGTAGGCCAAAGCAGATTCATCCATCGTGCTGCCATAAACCGTCCTAACTGCGGCCTCAAAGGCTTTAAGCCTCTCTTCGAGGCTGCCCACATTTACGCAGAAGACGGACTCGTATTTCCCTGCAAATGCATTGCCAAAGCCGTCCTCAAGAAGACTACTCGACCGGACAATTATTGGACTCTGTCCGTAGTATTCAAGCATTCTACGGAACTGTTCACGAATATTTTCTGAAAAACAGCCATTGAGCAGCTTTTCTTTAATCTCTTTTGCCGCTGAAAAATAACCTTCTGGCGTTTTTTGGCGAAGCCTCAAATCCCAACAGTCATTTTGAATATTGTAAGTATGGAAAAGATTTGACCCGATGTAAAAGGAATCGTGGGGCTCAAGTTTACACACAATTTTAGGCATTTTATTGCTGACTATTTTTCTTGAGAGCAGCATTCCTGCTGCTTTTCCCCCTATATTGCCAACTCCGATCATTCTTTTTTTGAGTTCCAGAAGGTCTTCCATCTTATAGTTTTTATTGGCGATGTCGATGAGCTTTTCATCATTGCCAAAAAGCATTTTACAAAGCTCTCTGATTACCTCTGGCTTTTGTTCTCTGGTAACCTCAAATTCTGCTTTTCTGTTCAGGAAATATCTTTCCCAATTATCCAAATTAAGTTGACTTTCCGTATTGCCGCTGCTGCCAATCAAAGAATAGAATTTGCTGATTCTAATCCCATCTGTTAGGGGCACAAAATTATCTTCTTCATTATCCAATTTCTTTTCTTCTAGAACGTGGGGCAAAAACATGCTCGGAGAGTATCTTTCCCAGACTTTCAAAGGGTGAAGATAAAGCTCATCGTCCGTCCTAAATACGTCAATAAGAAGCCTTGTCGTGGCTCTAATCCTTTCCATTGCGGCAAAAGAGTGGTTGTTTCTAGTAATTGCAAAATAGGAAACCGCATCCATCTCATAAAGATAAGGGCAGGTCACCAGGAAAAAATTACGCACCATGAAATCTGCAGCCCAAGCCTTTTGAAGGGCTGAAATACTGTCAAAAACAAAAAATGCCTCTCTGCCTTCTTGTTCAATGATTTCATGAACCTGGACAGCAAAAGCTTCAAAACCGTTGCTCAGATCAATTTTAACTGTTTTGAGACCCGGCTGCTCCTCAAGCAAGGCTTCATGTTGAGCAAATCTGAAGTAGGTCAGATTGCGCTTGTCTTTTATAGCCTGGGCAACGAAGGGTTTGACGAAAAAAGAGTATTCTTCAATCTCTGAAACTTGCCAGACTACCGTGTCACCTAACCTGATGTTGTCAAGTACGCGATCAACGCCGTATATGCCAGAAGTAATTTTATCAAATTTCATTTTTCTCCCCTAAAGACCCAGCCCAAATCTTTCCTTGACTCTACTTAAGGTCACTTCGGCACGAAAAGCAGCCCGCTCTTGGCCATCTTTCAAAATAGTCAAAAGTTCCTGTGAATGCCTGATGTCATTAAATCTTTGTTGGATAGGACCAATGGCCGAATTGATAATCTCAACGAGGTCATTCTTGAAGGTACCATAGCCACTGCCTACATATTTGTTTTCGATATCTTTGATCGAACTGCCCGAAAAAGCGCTGTAAATTGAAATTAAATTGCTGACGCCAGGCTTTTGATCAATGTCAAAACCAATGATGCCATCGGAATCCGTTGTGGATTTCATGATGGATTTTTTAATCTTTTCCGGAGTATCTAAAAGAGAAATTCTGCTATGGATATTCTCTGCACTTTTGCTCATTTTTGCATTGGGATCGTCTAGGGCCATGACCCTTGCGCCCACTTTCATTCCACGATATTCAGGCACGACGAAGGTTTTTCCGTATTTATTGTTTATTCTAATAGCGATATCTCTCGTTAGTTCAAGATGCTGTTTTTGGTCATTTCCTACAGGAACTACATCTGTATCATAAAGGAGAATATCTGCCGCCATGAGCACAGGATAGGTAAAAAGGCCAGCCGGTGCGGACTCTTTCTCTCTGCTTTTATCCTTAAACTGGGTCATCCTGCTGAGTTCGCCTGTGTATGTGTTGCACATCAGAATCCAGGCAAGCTCTGCATGCGCAGGAACGCAGGACTGTAAAAATATGATGGATTTTTTGGCATCAAGCCCAATAGCAAGATATAAAGCGGCAACGTCCAGCGAATTTTTTCTTAATTCCTTTGGGTCTTGGGGAACCGTAATGGAATGAAGATCGACGATGCAGTACACACAGTCCATTTCCTCCTGAAGCTCAACAAATTGTTTTAAAGCACCCAAATAGTTGCCTATATGGATGTTTCCTGTGGGTTGTACCCCTGAGAAAACTCTTTTCATACCTTCAAACCAAATTCCTTTCTGAATTTATTTCTGATTTTTTTCTCAATTCGTGAAATGGTCATCTGAGAAACTCCTAGGGTTTCCGCTATATCCTGCTGAATTATTTTATCAATAAATCTCATTTTAAAAATTTGCTTTTCTTCTTTGGAAAGGGTTTCCAGGACAGATTTGATCAATTCTTCGTTCTCCAGCTTTTGAAATCCATCCTCTTCTTTTCCAAGATATTTATCAAGTGAATTGTCTTCACTCTCTCCATTTTCATCGAAACCCTGCTGCAAGGAAAAAGTACCATAAGCCTGATTGCTTTCCATAGCTTCAAGCACGTCCTCTTCGGAGCATCCTAGATACGCTGCAATCTCTGGTACAGTTGGACTTCGAAGTAAAGATCTTTCCAAATCCTCTTTGGCGAGGGGAATCTTGGCACCCAGCTCCTTGAGTCTTCTCGGGACCTTCATAGCCCAGCCTTTGTCACGAAAATATCGCTTTATTTCGCCGATAATCGTAGGCGTAGCAAAGCTGGTAAATTCATATCCCCGATCGAGGTCAAATCTTTCTACAGCAAAAACTAAAGCCATGGAACCGACCTGATAGAGATCGTCATATTCCACGCCTTTATTTAAATACTTTCTAATCAGGATATCCACGACATACAGGTATTTTTGAACAATTTCGTTTCTTGTTTCAATACTTCTGTCCCGTCTATACTTTTCGAAAATTTCCTGGTTATTTACTTCTGTCTGCTCCTTTTGTAGAACGGACATAGTTCACCTCATAAGCTATAGTAAATACTTCACCATTTGGATTTTTGTGCCTTCGCCTAATTTAGACAAAATATCGACTTCATCCATGAGCGCTCTAATGATGAAAATCCCAAGACCGCCCTCTTTAGGCTTGTCCAAGCAAGGTTCAAGATATTTTTCAGTGTCATAGCCCCCACAAAGGTCCGTTACTAGAATAATCAACTTATCTTTTTCTATTTTGCATTCCACTTCATAACAGTTTTCTTCTGTTGTGCCATGCAGCACAACATTGGTGCAGGCTTCCGAAACTGCGACCTTAATGTCCTCGATGGCTTCCATGCTAAAGCCGGCGCAGTTTGCGGCAGAAGACACAGCTAGTCTTACAACCCCAACATATTCCGGTTTTCCTGGAATTGAAAATTTCAACAAATCAGCCATTTTTTTCTCCTCATTACAACAGTATTTGATCAAGGCTCGTAATGGTCAGCAGTTTTTTGATGTTCTGTTTTGGATTTAGAATTTGAATCCTATTATTCTTTTCCTTCATTTTACCATAAGCGCCAATGATCACACCAAGACCTGTGCTGTCAATATAAGTCAATTGGTCGAAATAAAGGCTAATATCTTTTTGTTTTTCCTGATAGACTTTCTCCAAAGTTTCTCTAAAAATCTTTGCGGTTGAAATATCTATTTCTCCAGATAATTCTATTTTCCAATGGTCATTCTCTTCGTCAAAACTGCTCACGATCTGTAAAGACATCATTACTTCCTCCTGTTTCAAGGTATACCCTCTGCCAAAGGGTTCAAACACTGGCCTGCTTCTATGCTATTTTTTCGATTCTAGAATATCAAGGGTAATTTGGTCATTCTCTGCTACTTCTTCTTCAACCAAATTGCTTTCTTCCGAAATTCCCTCTCTTAAAGCAGCGATCTTCTCAAGCTCCTCATCTTCATTGACAACCTTTGCCAAAGAAATGATATTGGCATCCTCTAAGACACGCATGATTTTAACACCTTGCGTCGCTCTACCGAGTCTTGATACCTCTGATGCGCTGATTCTAATGATGATCCCATCCGAGTTTATTAGGAGCACTTCATCCGTGTCGTTAACGACCATAGCACCAATGAGTTCGCCGGTTTTCTTAAATTTAGACTTATCATAGGTCAAAAGGCCTTTTCCGCCTCTGGCCTGAACCTTATATTCTTCTACCGCAGTCCTTTTGCCATAGCCAAATCTGGTAGCCACCAAGAGCTCTTCATCTTTTTCCGCTAGCTCCATAGCCACAACTTCATCACCTTTCTCAAGGGTAATTGCGCGCACGCCTCCGGCGTTCCTGCCCATGCTTCTGACATCTTCTTCGCTGAAACAGATACATTTGCCCTGCTTTGTAACGATAATGACATTACTGGTACCCGAGGTCTGCTTGATGCCTATGAGCTCATCGCCTTCTTTTAGGCTGATGGCAATTAAGCCTGCTTTTCTGCTGGTATCAAACTGGGACAGCTCTGTTTTTTTAATTGTGCCCATTTTGGTTACGGCAATAAGGAACTTATCTGCGACAAATTCTTTAATTGGAATGACTGCAGTGATTCTTTCCTTCTGGGTCAGATGTAGGAAGTTGACCAAAGGCGTTCCTTTAGCCGTTCTTTGGGCCTCAGGTATTTCATAGGACTTAATCCTATAGACTCTGCCTGTATTCGTAAAGAACATCAGATAATCATGGGTCGATGTTGTAATCAGCTGACTGATAAAGTCATTGTCCCTGGTGGTGACTCCCGTAATGCCTCTACCGCCACGCTTCTGAAGTTTATAGGTATCTGAAGAAATCCTCTTGATATAGCCAAGATGGGTCAGGGTGATGGCCACTTTTTCTTCTTGAATCAAATCTTCTTCGTCGATTTCATCTGCATCCGGCAAAATTTCCGTTCTTCTTTTATCTGCATATTTCTTTTTTATTTCTACGAGCTCTTTTCTGATCAAGCCCATGAGCACTTTTTCGTCAGCAAGAATTTCCTTAAACCATAAAATTTCTTTTAGGAGTGCATCGTATTCCTGTTCGATCTTTTCGCGCTCAAGTCCAGTCAGTCTTTGGAGTCTCATGTCTAGGATAGCCTGAGCCTGTTTATCAGAAAAGCCAAATCTCTCTGAAAGCTTTAACTTAGCCTCAACTGAATTTGGAGACTTCTTGATTAGGGCGATAACCTCGTCAATATTATCCAGAGCAATTTTTAGACCCTCTAATATGTGGGCTCTCTCTTCAGCTTTTCTGAGGTCATACTGAGTTCTTCTCGTTACAACTTCCTTCTGATGGAGCAGATACTGCTCGAGCATCTGGTATAGGTTTAGAAGTTTTGGCTCTCCATTTACGATAGCAAGCATGATAATGCTGTAATTATCTTGAAGCTGAGTATGTTTGAATAATCTGTTCAAAGTAATTTGAGGATTGGCATCTCTTTTTAATTCGATGACAATACGCATGCCGTCTCGATCAGACTCATCTCTAAGGTCTGAGATATATTCCATTTTCTTCTCTCTCACCAGTTCGGCAATTTTCTCTATGACTCTTGCCTTGTTGACTTGAAATGGAATTTCTGTGATGACAATCTGCTGCTTGCCTTTGCTGGTCACTTCGATCTCTGCTCTGGATCTGACCTTAACCCTGCCTTGACCTGTTCTATAGGCGGCTTTTGCATCATTTTTGCCTAGAATCATAGCACCGGTGGGAAAATCCGGGCCTTTGACAATTTTGATCAGGTCTTCTATATCGGCGTTCTCATCATCAATCATTTTAACCGTGGCATCAATGATTTCACCAAGATTGTGGGGAGGAATAGATGTGGCCATACCAACAGCAATACCATTTGATCCATTAACAAGAAGGTTTGGATATCTGGCTGGAAGCACCCTTGGTTCGTTTAGCGTTTCATCAAAATTTAAGTCATAATCGACGGTTTCTTTGTCAATGTCTCTCAGCATTTCTACTGCGAAAGGTGTCATTCTGGCTTCGGTGTACCTCATAGCCGCAGCGCTGTCGCCATCGACGGAACCAAAGTTTCCGTGTCCATCCACAAGCATGCAGCGAATGGAAAATTCCTGGGCCATACGCACCATGGCATCATAGACCGAAGTATCGCCATGGGGATGATATTTACCTAAAACGTCTCCGACAATACGGGCGGATTTTCGATGCGGTTTGTCTGGTGACAAGCCAAGTTCGTTCATAGCATATAGTATTCTGCGATGGACAGGCTTTAAGCCGTCCCTAACATCAGGAAGAGCTCTGCCTACAATAACGCTCATAGCATAGTCTATATAGGATTTTTCCATTTCGTCATTGATATCTCGCTGTATTAATTTTAAATCTTCAATTGAATTCGTCATTATGCCGGCCCCCTATATATCTAAATTCTTGACGTATTTAGCATTGTCTTCAATGAATTTTTTTCTCGGAGGCACCTTGTCTCCCATAAGCGTGGTGAAAATTTCATCCGCTGCTGCGCCATCATCCAAAGTCACTTGAATCAATGTCCTGGTGTTGTAATTCATAGTCGTCTGCCAAAGCTGCTCAGCGTTCATTTCTCCAAGACCTTTGTATCTTTGCAGCGTCATACCCTGCTTCCCGCCCATATCTTCATAGACTTTTTCAAGTTCTCTGTCGGAATAGGCGTATTGCTCGTTCTTGCCTTTTTTTACCTTATAGAGCGGTGGCTGTGCAATGTAAACATAACCGTTTTCTACAAGAGGCGTCATATAGCGGTAGAAAAATGTCAGCAGCAGAGTCCTGATATGGGCACCATCTACGTCGGCATCAGTCATTATGATGATTTTATGATATCTCAGCTTTTCAACATTGAAATCACTCCCTATGTTGCAGCCAAAGGCGGTAATCATGTTTTTTATTTCTTCTGAATTTAAAATCTTATCCAGTCTGGCTTTTTCCACGTTCATAATTTTTCCTCTAAGAGGAAGAATGGCCTGTCTTTTTCGATCTCTGCCTTGTTTTGCAGAGCCTCCAGCGGAGTCTCCTTCGACAAGGTAAATTTCTGATATCGCTGGATCTTTTTCTGAACAGTCGGATAGTTTTCCGGGCAGGGTCAACCCATCTAAAACGCCTTTTCTCCTTGTCAGTTCTCTGGCTTTTCGGGCGGCTTCTCTTGCCCTCGAAGCGCTGAGACATTTATTGAGAATCTCTCTTGCCTGACTAGGATTTTCTTCTAGAAAAGCAGACAATCTTTCATTGGTGGCTGTTTCGACAATCCCTCTCATTTCGCTGTTGCCAAGTTTTGCTTTGGTCTGTCCTTCGAATTGGGGGTTGGTCAGCTTAACGGAAATAATAGCCGTGAGGCCTTCTCTGACATCTTCACCAGCCAGTCCTTCTTCATTTGGTTTGATATAATTGTTCTTTTTTGCATAGTCATTAAACACTCTTGTTAAGGCTGACTTAAACCCTATCATATGGGTACCGCCTTCTATCGTGTTGATATTATTGGCGTAAGAAAATATGAGTTCGTTATATCTATCCGTATATTGCATGGCGATTTCCACTTCATACTCATCTCTGACATGATCAAAGTAAAAAATATCCTGATGAATGACTTCTTTATTCTTGTTCTGGTGCTTGACGAACTCTTTGATCCCGCCTTCATAATGAAAAAGTTCTTCTTTTTGACGGTCTTCTCTCTCGTCCTTGAGTTTTATTTTAATTCCCTTATTAAGGAAGGCCATTTCCCTAAGCCGATGCTCAAGTGTTGAGTAGTTAAACTCAAGTTCTTCAAAAATTTCCGGATCCGGTTTAAACATAGTTTTAGAACCGGTCTTTGTTGAGATGCCGATTTCGGTGAGTTTTGATGTGGTTTTTCCTCTTGAATACGTTTGCTTATAGATTTTGCCGTTTCTTTTAATTTCGACTTCCATATTCTCGGAAAGGGCATTAACTACGGATGCTCCCACGCCGTGGAGTCCGCCAGATACCTTATATCCGCCGCCGCCAAATTTGCCTCCGGCATGAAGAACAGTATGGATCACTTCAACGGCGGGAATTTTCAATTTAGGGTGCAGGTCGACGGGCATTCCTCTACCATCGTCCTCAACGACAATGGAATCATCTTTTTGAATAGTGACGTTGATGCTTTTGCAATACCCTGCCAACGCTTCATCGACACTGTTATCGACGACTTCATAAACCAAATGATGAAGCCCCCTGGGTCCAGTCGTTCCAATATACATGCCCGGTCTTTTTCTTACCGGATCCAGGCCTTCAAGAACCTGTATTTGCTCAGCATTGTACTCTTTTGAAATATCAGCCGTTTTCAAAGCAATCACCTCTTAGTATCATATTTTCGGTCAATTTGACCACTTTATCATCAGATTATTTTTGTTCATATCAACTTTATATAGTGGTATGTACTGTCTTGAACCACTATATACTATACACGAAAACCCTTCTGTTTTCAAATTTTATTTTATGTTTGACGAAAATCCTCACCCTTGTTCAAAAAGTCTGCTCTCGCCTTATTTTCCCGCCTTGTACGGTGAAAATGAAGTTGTCTGTTAAAGTGTCTCTGACGTAGTCGCTGATTTCCGTTGTCGTTATAAAAAGCTGGGCCTCTCTTAAAGAACTGATGAGAAATTTTTGTCTTGAAAAATCCAGTTCAGACAGAACATCATCGAGGAGCAAAATTGGAATTTCTCCAGTCTCTTCTCTGATGATTTCTATTTCAGCCAGTTTAAGGGAAAGGGCAGCTGTTCGCTGCTGTCCTTGAGAACCGAAATTTCTGATGTCCATTTCATCGATCATTATTTTTAAGTCATCCTTGTGGGGGCCAACCGTTGAGGTTTTACGAAACAGGTCGTTTTGTGCATTTTTTTGTAGTTTCCGTTGAAACTCCTCAATTTGATCCCTTAAAGACTCTTTGCAGGTCACATCGCTGTCATAAATAATTGTGAGATTTTCTTTACCGTCAGTTATTTTTTTATGTATTTCCCTGCTTATTTTATCAAGCTTTTTGATGAATATTTCGCGCTCCCGTATGATGCGTGCTCCCATATCCGCAAATTCCTGATTCCAAACCGATAATACATCAGGATTAATGTTATCCTGTTTTAATAGGTGGTTACGCTGCTGAACTATTTTTTTGTATCTGCCAAGATTGCTGTAGTAAACCGGTTTTAATTGGCAAAGCTCTCTATTGATGAACTTTCTTCTTTTTTCAGGTTCACCTTTTATAATGCCAATATCTTCTGGCGAAAAAATAACGATATAGACATTTTCTAGGATCTCAGAAATTTTGTTGGCTTTAAGTCCATCTATTTTAATCGTTTTTTGTCCTTCTTCAAGAATGATTTCTATATCAATTTGCCGATCATCTTTAAATGAACTGGATTTAATTCTAGCAAGATTTTTGCCAAATCCAATCATTTCACTGTCTTTGTTGGTTCTAAAAGACTTTGACAAAGACATCATATATAAAGCCTCGAGAATATTTGTTTTTCCTTGGGCATTATTACCGGTTATAATATTGACTTTAGGGTGAAACTCCACTTTTTCCTGGTCATAATTCCGAAAATCCTGAAGTTTTAGGTTTTTAAAATACATGTATATATCCTTTTCCATAAAAATATAAAAGAGGCTTCAAACCTCTTTTATTATAGCTCATTTTAACTTTATTAGGATTTTTATTTATATCTTTCAATTTGATTTTTCATTATTTGTTTATGAATTTTAACAAGCTCAATTTATTATAATTTTTGATCAGTTTAATTTGCTGTTATTCTCACTGGGAGAATCAGGTAGTCAAAATGATTTCCTGTCACGGGCCTGATTAAGCATGGGCTGACGCTGGTATTGAATTCCATGCTCATTTCCTCGTCGGAAATGGTTTTCAAAACATCAAGCAAGTATTTAGAGTTAAATCCAATATCAAGATTTTCTCCTTCTTTTTCTATGAAGACTTCTTCTTTGACATTTCCTTCTTCTGATCTTGAAGTAATCGTCATTTTGTTATCTGTTATGCTGATTTTTATAAGATTATTTTTTCCTTCCTTTGCCAGAAGAGAAGCTCTTTCTATGCTATCCAGAAAATCTGCCCTATGAAGTTTGATCCTGGATTTATAATCTTTAGGAATAATATCTTTATATTTTATAAAATCTCCTTCAAGAAGTCTGAGAACGATTCTCGTATCCGATAGATAAATAACTGCCTTTTTTTCATCCAATATTAAAGAAATTTCCTTTTCTTTTTCTTCTTCGTTTAAAATTTTATTAATTTCATTTAAAATCCTAGCGGCAATGATTATTTTTCTATTTTCTTCACTTTTCATATATTCTTTATTTACAGCCATACGAAAACCATCTAATGCAACCATTGTAAGTGTTTCTTTTTCAATTTCTATGAGTACACCAACTATGATTCCTTTTGATTCATCTATGCTGGCAGAAAAACTTGTTCTTTTTATCATATCTTTAAAGATATCTTTATCTATGCTGATTTTATTTTCTTCTTTTATTTCACCAATATTTGGAAATTCTTCAGCAGATTGTCCAATAATCATAAATTCAGAAGCAAGACAGGTTATTTTAACATTATTGTTTTCAAAAACCTCTATCTCTATATCTTCATTTGGCAGTTTTCTGATAATGTCAACAAAAAGTCTTGAAGAGACAACAATAGATCCTTCTTCAATAACTGAAGTAATTATTTTTTTTTCAATACTTAAATCGAGGTCAGATGCAGCTATCTTTAAGATATTATCTATTGAAGCTTCCAGTAGTATCCCTTTTAAAATTGGAATGGTCGTTCTTGTTGTTATAGCCTTTGTTACGGTATTTAGTGCTTTTGCGAGTTGCTGCTGTTGGCAGATGACTTTCATGGCGCTTCCTCCTCTTTATATAAATATAAACCTAGTAATAGTAGTAGTAAGCCCTGTGGATTTGTGTATAACTTCTGTGTATAAACATAAATCAATATTTTGAAAGGTTTTTATTAATATTAAATCTGTGGATAAGGTGTAAAAGTTATGAAGGGTCATGTGTATGGATTTTTATTGATTTTGAAAATATAAATCCATAATTAACCAGATCGAAAAAATTGAATCCATAAATATCAATCTGATTGGATATCGGCAACTAGAGTATTAATAATTTCTTTTAAATTAGCATTTAAAAGAATTTCTCTGGAAATTTTATTGCAGGCATGAAGAACAGTAGTATGATCCCTATGCCCAAAAGCCTCCCCAATCTTTGGCAAGGATAAAGTAGTAAGATCCCTGCAAATATACATGGCAATTTGCCTTGGATAAGACAAATTAGTGGAACGCTTGGCAGATTCCATATCGGCAATAGTGATATTAAAATGACTACAAACTGAATCTTTGATAATTTTTGGTGTAACTTTTCTATTATTGGAGGAAAAAATATCTTTTAAGACTGCTTTTGCCAGATCTTTGTTGATTTTTTGGTTAGTGAGATTGGCATAAGCAATGACTCGAATCAAAGCGCCTTCAAGTTCTCGAATGTTTGATTGGATTTTTTCTGCAACAAATTCGATAATTTCTAAAATGTTTTCATTGATGACCACATCTTCCATTTCTGCTTTTTTTATAAGAATGGCGACTCTAGTCTCATAGTCAGGAGGCTGAATATCAGCAATTAAACCCCATTCAAAACGTGAACGAAGCCGTTCAGCTAAAGTGATCAGTTCTTTTGGCGGCCTGTCGCTGGAAACGATAATTTGTTTGTTGGCTTCATATAACGTATTAAAAGTATGAAATATTTCTTCTTGCGTACGTTCCTTTTTTTCTATAAACTGGATATCGTCTATTAACAATACATCAATATGTCTGTATTTATTGCGGAAATCCACATTTTTATCTTCTCTGATGGCTTTAATGAGTTCGTTGGTAAACATTTCGGAAGAGACATACAATACTTTAAGATTTGGACTTTGTTGAATGATAAAATGACCTATAGCATGCATGAGATGTGTTTTACCAAGTCCAGCTGCTCCGTATATAAATAAAGGATTATATCTCTTGGAAGGAAGTTCGGCGACGGCAAGAGAGGCAGCGTGGGCAAAACGATTGTTATTTCCTACGACGAAGGTATTGAAAATATATTTTGGATTAAGGTATAATTCATCAGTAAATGCTTTTTTTGTGATTTCTCTTTCTTTTGAAGGAATGACGTCATCAGCTTCAACAAAGATGACCTTAATGGGTTTTCCGAAGGCTTCTTTGGCTGAACTTTCTACAACGTTCACATATCTTGTCTCAAGAATGGATTTAGAGTAATCATTATAAACCTGTAGATAGAGTTTTCCAGCTTCTTCATCCCAGGAAATAGGCTTAAGTGTAGCCATCCAAACATCATAGCTAACGGGAGTAAGCTCTGGCTTAAGAAGTTCTAAAGTTTTTTCCCAAGATTTTTCAACGTTGATCATAATAGAATCCTCTTTCAAAGCCAAGAATAAAATAGTTGGTGTTTTATAATGGATACATCATAACAAAAATATTTATCCACAGGCAAGGAGAAATGATAAAAAAAATAAAAAATATTTTATCCACTTTATTAACAGCCTGTTAATAAAGTTATTCAGACCATCAACAAGCTTAAATTTCACAGATTAACCAAAGTTTCTATACAAAAATGTTGACATCAAAATTCTTTAAATGTATAATAACAAAGCGGTATAACGGAAAAAATTCCTTAAGATATACACAGATTAATTTGGAGGAGGTGTCAAAGTGAAACAAACATTACAGCCTAAAGTTAGACAAAGAAGCAAAGAGCATGGCTTTAGAAAAAGAATGAGTACAAAGAACGGTAGAAATGTTATTAAGAGAAGAAGAACAAGAGGAAGAAAAAAATTAACAGCATAGAGACCGCTCACAGTGGTCTTTTTTTTAGAAGAAGGAAAAGCAATGTTAAAGCCTAATGTATTGCGCAAAAAGAAGGATTTTTCTTCCATTTATAATAGAGGAAAATCTGTCGGAGAAAAGTTTGTTGTAGTTTTCTCTAAAAAAAATGCGCTGGCGTATAACCGTACTGCTTTTCTAGCAAGTAAGAAAGTCGGCAATAGCGTTATTAGGAACAGAGCTAGAAGACTAATGAAAGAAAGCTATAGAGAATTAGAAAGTAAACTGGACTTAGGAAATGACCTTATTTTTATCGCAAGAAGCACAATTACAAGTGTCAAATGCTGCGAGGTCAAAAAATCCATGGAATCTGCGCTGATCAAAGCTAAGATGCTTCGGCGCGAATAGAGATGGTGAAGAATTTTGAAAGCAATCATTTTGCTTCTGATCAAAGGTTATCAGAAGATTATTTCACCGATTATGCCCGGAAAATGCCGGTTTTACCCTACTTGCTCACAATACACACTGCAAGCTGTTGAGAAGTTTGGCGTAATTAAGGGACTATTTCTTGGAACAAAAAGGATATTAAAGTGTCATCCTTTTCATCCAGGAGGATATGACCCATTAAAATGAGATAGAAAATTCAGGAGGACATAGATGACTGGTATTATTGCAGGACCTTTGGGACAATTACTTTTTGCACTATATAATTTAATCGGTAATTATGGAATTACATTAATCGTTTTCACGCTTATTGTAAGAGCTTGTCTTTTTCCACTCTACGCAGATCAGATTAAGCATTCTTCAAAGCTTAATGATGTTCAGCCTAAAATAAAAGACATTCAGACAAAATATGCCAATGATAAAGAAACCATGAACACCAAGATGATGGAGCTTTATAAAGAAGAGAAAGTTAATCCTGCCAGAGGTTGCTTGCCACTTCTGATTCAAATGCCTATTATCATTGGTCTTTTTGCTTTGCTAAGAAATCCGGTTGCCTATATTGATAATCCAAGCATGCTGATGGCGATCCATGAAAGTTTTTTATGGATACCGGATTTAAGCCAGCCTGATCTTTGGATCCTGCCGATACTTGCCGGGATTACAACTTATATTTCATTCACACAAACTTCGACAAACCCACAAATGCAAGGAAACCCGACAATGGTCATGATGAAATATTTATTTCCGATTATGATTGTTTGGTGGGGAAGATCTTTCCCAGCAGGTCTGACGCTGTACTGGTTCTTTGGAACGTTTATACAGATATTCCAGACCATGGGGCTCAACAAATGGAAAGAAAGCAAAAAAAGAAAAGAGACAAAATAAAACTTCTTTGAAGGAGGATAATATACAATGGATTTTTCGGAAAAATGGGGAAAAGACGTAGACGACGCCACCAGATTAGCCTTGGAAGATTTAAAATTGTCAGTCGATGAAGTTACGGTAATTGTGCTTGAAGCACCAACTAAAGGATTTCTCGGAATCGGAGCAAAGCTTGCCAAGGTTCGCGTTGAGAAGAAAAAACCACTGACACAAGAAGAAATTAGAGAAAAAGCTAGAGTGGAAGAAGCGGCTAAAATAGAAATAGAGCGAGCTTTAGAAATGGCTAACCGCGAAAAGGCACGAGTGCAGCAAGCAGCCACAGTAAAACAAGAAGCTTCTTTTGGATCAGTAAAATCTGATGAAAATCCTAAGCCTGTTGAAAAACGAAGCTATAACGAGAATCGAGAAGATCGTTTTAGCGGCAGACCTAGAAGAGATGATCGCCCTAGACGAGAAGATAGACCTAGAGAAGATAGACCTAGACGTGAGGACAGACCTAAAAGAGAAGAAAGAAAACCCATTGTGGCCGCTGATCTTACTGAAGTCAAAGATAGCCGTGCTGAGCATTTTTTGATTGAGATGACCCAGAAAATGGGCCTTGAACTTGACATAAGAGTTTATGAAGGTGAAGAAGCCGTTTATGTTAACATAGAAGGCAAGGATTCTGGAACGATTATCGGAAAAAGAGGACAAACTCTTGATGCTGTTCAGTATCTGACCAGTCTTGTGGTTAATAGAGATAAAGAAAAGCATTCTAGGGTTGTGGTCAATGCTGAAAATTACAGAGAAAAAAGAGAGAAAACGCTGGAACAGCTCGCGAAAAGGCTTTCCGATAAGGTCGCAAAGAGTGGTAAAAGCGTCAGACTAGAGCCAATGAATCCTTATGAAAGAAAAGTGATCCATGCTACGCTTCAAACAAGTCTCATAGTGACGACGAGAAGCGAAGGCGAAGAACCTTACAGAAGAGTCATTATAGAGCTTAAATAAGGAATACAGTCTTAATCATTCGATAACCTGTGAGCTCTCACAGGTTATTTTTTAGGAAGGAAAACAGATGGAAGATACGATTGCCGCCATAGCAACAGCTTATGGAGAAGGCGGGATAGGTATTATTAGAATAAGTGGGGATAAGGCTAAGGATATTTTAGATCAAATATTTATGGCCGGCCTTCCCGTACAGTTTAATGGAGCCGAATCTTCTGAATTGCAAGATAGAACACTGTGCTATGGTCATATTATAGACAGGAAAAAAAAAGAAATTGTAGATGAGGTTCTGGCCGTCTATATGAAGGCGCCGCAAACCTATACCAGAGAAGATGTGGTTGAAATCAACTGCCATGGCAGCATGATTTCCCTTAGAAAGACGCTGGACCTAATTATAAAGTGCGGAGCAAGAATGGCCGAGCCTGGCGAATTTACAAAACGCGCATTTTTAAATGGCAGACTGGATTTATCACAGGCGGAAGCGGTTATCGATCTGGTCAAAGCCAAAACAAACATGGGCTATGAAGTTTCGGTGGCCCAGCTTGCGGGTAGCCTGTCAAATACGGTTAGGGCCATAAGAGATGAGCTACTTGAAGTTCTTGCTCATGTCATAGTTAATCTTGATTATCCGGATGCTGACATCGAAGAACTGTCCTATAATAGTCTCAAAGAAAGCCTGAAACAAATTAGGGGCCGGATTGAAGCTTTGGTTGAGACGGCTGAAACCGGCATGATTATCAAAGAGGGCTTAAAAACTGTAATCATTGGTAAGCCAAACGTGGGAAAATCTTCTTTGATGAATGCGCTTTTAAAAGAATCTAGAGCCATAGTAACGGAAATTCCAGGAACGACGAGAGATACCATTGAAGAAATTATAAGCCTTAAAAACATCCCCATTAGGCTGGTTGATACTGCAGGGATAAGAGAAACAGAGGATTCTATTGAAAAAATTGGCATAGCAAGAAGCAAGGACTCTTTTAACGGTGCAGATCTTGTTATTTTCGTTTTAAATGCATCAGAGGAGCTTTCCTTTGAAGATTATGCCATCATGGATTATGTTATTGAAAAGAAGGCTATAGTTCTTTTCAATAAAGTTGATTTGGGACAGCGGTTAAAAAAGCAGGACGTTTTGGATGTCATGCCCCATGCTATAGTTATCAATACTGTTATTACTGAAAATCAGGGTATTGAAGAACTGGAGACGGCTATTTTTGAGCTTGTTTATGGGGGAAAGGTCAAGCAGCAAGACAGCATCATGATTACAAACCTTCGCCATAAGGACTTGCTTAAAAAGGCCAGCCAGTGTCTCGGTGATGCTCTGCATATGGTAGATAAAAAAGAGGCCTTGGATTTTATTGAAGTGGATATTAAAAGGTCTTGGGAGCTTCTTGGAGAGATTGTCGGGGAAACCGTCAGCGAAGACATCATTGACCAGGTGTTTTCAAGATTCTGCTTGGGAAAATGATCATAATTTCTAATTAATAATAGATAGATAGATAGATAGATAGATAGATAGATAGATAATCAATTAATAAGCGCATAATAAATTAATAATTAAATGATCAATTAACAAATGTAGGATCAGTTAATAAGTGAGGGACTATGAATTATTTTTTTATGGATGACTATGATGTCATTGTCATTGGGGCGGGACATGCAGGGTGTGAAGCGGCTTTGGCTTCGGCTAGGCTGGGGCGAAAGACACTTGTTCTTTCCATTAACCTTGAGGCTATTGCCATGATGGCATGCAATCCTTCTATTGGAGGAACTGGTAAAGGGCATTTGGTAAAAGAGATCGACGCCTTGGGCGGAGAAATGGGCCTAAATATTGATAAATCATTTATTCAAAGCAAGATGTTGAATGTCGGCAAAGGTCCGGCGGTTCATTCTTTAAGGGCTCAAGCAGATAAAAACAAATATCATATTGAAATGAAAAAAACCCTGGAAGCCCAAGAAAATTTGGACATCAAGCAGGGAGAGGCTGTTGATCTGATTATTGAGAATGGCTCTGCCTGTGGAGTTGTGCTTAAAACTGGGGCTGCTTATAGATCAAAAGCTGTTATTTTAGCTACGGGAACGTTTCTAAGAGGAAAAATATTCATTGGTGAATGGTCTTTTGAGAGTGGACCGAATGGACTGTCATCTTCAATAATCCTTTCAGATAATTTAGTGAAACATGGTCTTAAACTTCGTCGTTTTAAAACAGGGACTCCCGCTAGAGTTTCGGGGAAAACCCTGGACTATAGCAAAATGATTGAACAGCCAGGGGACGAGAATATCATACCCTTCTCTTTCATGAACGAAAAACTTGAGCAGGAGCAAGTACCTTGCTGGCTTACATATACCAACGAAGAGACTCATGAGGTTATTCGCGAGAATTTTCTCAAATCAGCTTTGTTTGGTGGTCAAATTGAGGGGGTTGGGCCAAGATACTGCCCGTCTATAGAAGACAAGGTAAATCGGTTTGCTGACAAGAAGAGACATCAGCTTTTTATTGAGCCCGAAGGAATGGATACAGAGGAAATGTATGTACAGGGCATGTCATCAAGTTTGCCCGAAGATATACAAAAGAAATTCTATCAAACCATACCTGGGCTTGAATCCTGCAAGATTGTTCGTCCGGCTTATGCTATAGAGTATGATTGTATTGACCCATTGGACTTGAAAATAACCTTGGAACACCGAGATCTTAAAGGTTTGTACTGCGCGGGGCAGTTTAACGGCAGTTCGGGTTATGAGGAAGCCGCGGCTCAGGGGCTTATGGCCGGAGTAAATGCTTCTTTAAAAATTGAAGGAAAAGAGCCTTTCGTTCTGGATAGGGCGGAAGCCTATATTGGCGTTCTGATAGATGATCTTGTGACGAAAGGGACGAACGAGCCATATAGGATCATGACGTCAAGAGCAGAATACAGACTGCTCCTAAGACAGGATAATGCGGACATTAGACTCACTGAAAGGTCTTACTTCATTGGCCTTGCTTCAAAAGAACGTTATGACAAATATTTGCATACAAAAAAAGTTGTTAGCGAAGAACATATTCGTCTATTAGAAAAATCTGTTTCACCCACAGAAGCCCAGGATGTAATGGAAAAATATGGAAGCACACCACTTCAAAACAGAGTGACCCTGGCGGAACTCATAAAAAGACCAGAATTGAGCTATCGGGCATTGGGCGAAATCGATTGCGAACGTCCCGAGCTAAGTGAACACGAAGCGGACCAGCTGGAAGTTCTAATTAAATACGAAGGATATATCACCAAGCAACTGCTTCAGGTTGAAAAATTTAAAAAGTTGGAAAATAGAAAGTTGAGTCCGGATTTTGATTACAATCAAGTCAGTGGACTTCGCATTGAGGCATATCAGAAGCTGAACAAGTTCAAGCCACTCTCCCTTGGTCAGGCAGGAAGGATATCTGGTGTTTCGCCGGCTGATATTAATGTATTACTTATTCACCTTGAGAAAGAGAGGCGAAAAAAATGATAGAAGCTTTTAATTTGCTGGAAAAAACCTTTATTGATTTAAAAATCCAATATGACCAAAAGACCCTTCTGAAATTTGAAACTTATATGCAGCTAGTTTTGGAATGGAATCAAAAAGTAAATCTCACTTCTATTACGAATGAAAAAGAATTTGTTATCAAGCATTTTGTGGATTCAATACTATGCGCAGAGCTTCCGGCTTTGGCCGACGCAAAATCAATCATAGATATTGGAACGGGCGCAGGTTTTCCTGGAATACCCCTCGCACTTATTTATCCGGAAACACATTTTGTTCTTATGGATTCGGTCAATAAAAAACTGATCATTGTGAAAGAGATTTTGACAAAACTGGAATTGAAAAATGTAAGCCTCATACATGGCAGAGCAGAAGATTTTGGTCATCAAAACCAACACAGAGAGTGCTATGACATATGCGTATCAAGAGCAGTGGCAAGGCTCCAGGTCTTATCAGAGTATTGTCTGCCCTTTGTCAAGAAGGAAGGCCACTTCATTGCCTATAAGGGTCGTGATGTCGAGCAGGAGATTGCAGACAGTTTGAAGGGAATAGATATATTAGGCGGACGAATAGATAAAATCTCTCCTTTCAACATAAACGATTTAGGCATGGGACACCAGATTATCTACATTAAAAAGGTGAGCGATACGCCGGAAAAATATCCAAGAAAAGCTGGAACGCCTCAAAAGGATCCGTTATAACCCATAAATAAAGAAGATGTTTCACGTGAAACATCTTCTTTATTTAACACATTTAGGCAAAAAAAGGTGGAGAAAATGCGTTTACTAATATATAATAAACGCTAAAGGGGGGAACCCCGATATATCATAAAATAGTCACAGATCAAATTTACAACCGGGCTTGTTATCAGAAAAAATTAAGCATTAAGAGGGGTGAACAGTTTGGGCAAAGCAATCGCTATATTCAATCAGAAGGGTGGGGTCGGTAAAACGACAACGAACATTAACCTTGCCGCATGTCTGGCATTAAAGGGTAAAAGAATTCTAATACTCGACATTGATCCTCAGGGGAATACAACAAGCGGTATGGGTATCAATAAAAAAGGTCTTGAAAATACGATGTATGAAGTATTGATCAATGACAAGATAAAGCCTAGAGATGCTATTATGAAAACGTCTATTAAAAATATTGATATTATACCATCAAGCGTACAGCTGGCAGGAGCTGAAATTGAGCTAGTGCAACTTGAGTCCAGAGAGAAAAGACTTAAGAAATCCATCGATCTTATAAAGGATGATTATGATTATATCTTTATAGACTGCCCGCCATCTCTTGGACTATTGACGATAAATTCTCTGACCGCAGTTGACAGTGTTCTTATTCCTATACAATGCGAATTTTATGCATTGGAAGGAGTTAGTCAGCTTATGGGAACGATTGAACTGGTCAAACAAAATTTAAATAAGAATCTTGAGATACAAGGCGTCATACTCAGCATGTTTGATGGTAGAACAAATCTATCAATACAAGTTGTTGAAGAAGTTAAAAAACATTTTCGTGAAAAGGTATATACCACAGTTATCCCAAGAAACGTCAGATTAGCGGAAGCTCCTAGTTTTGGTCTCCCAATTACGGCATATGATCCAAAATCCAAAGGCGCTGAAGCTTATATGGATTTTGCGGATGAATTCCTGGAGCTGGAGGAAGCAAAACGATGAGCGGGCCAAAAAAAACTGGACTGGGCAGAGGACTTGAGGCCCTGTTCAGTGACGTCCAGATCAGCATAGACGGTAAAAGCAGAAATACTGCTGCAATTGGCGGTGAAATATCTTTCATCAATATCAATGATATCAAATCCAATTCCAATCAGCCAAGAAAAAACTTCAGCGAAGAAAAAATAGAAGAACTAGCCCAATCTATAAAAACCCATGGCATTATCCAGCCAATTATGGTACGTAAAATGGAAAGCGGTTATGAAATTGTCGCGGGAGAAAGAAGGTGGCGTGCGGCAAGAAAAGCCCAAATAAAAGAAATACCCTGTATCATCAAAGAACTTGATGAGCAGGAGAATATGCTGATTTCCATTATTGAAAATGTTCAGAGAGAAGATCTCAACGTCATTGAAGAAGCTTTGGCTTTTGAACAGATGACGGTTAAGTTTAAACTAACCCAAGAAGAGATGTCTAAAAGCGTTGGAAAAAGTAGGCCATATATTACCAACGCTTTAAGATTGCTTAAGCTGGGTCAGGATATTCAGCAGATGGTTATTGATGGCCAATTGTCTGGTGGCCATGCCAGAGCCATAGCTTCTATTAAAGATCCGAAGAGCCAGATGGCTGTTGCGGCTGAAGTCATTGAAAAAGGCTTGTCCGTAAGGCAGGTAGAATTTATAGTAAGCCACGCACCTGAAAATTCAAAGAGCCGTAAAATAGTCAAAAAAAACATCGCAAACCCACAGATAGCAAGTATTGAAGATGATCTAAAGACAATATTAGGTACAAAGGTCAAAATTGTAAACGGAAAAAAACGCGGAAAAATCGAAATCGAGTATTATAGCAGAGAAGAACTTGACAGACTGATTGACCTGATGATGAGCCTAAGCTAGTTTCACGTGAAACACTCAGGGAGGAAGCAATGAAAATCATAGTAATTAACGGACCGAACCTCAACATGCTTGGCGTCAGGGAGCCTGAAATTTATGGCAAAATGACATTAGAAGAAATGAATGAGATAATCCAAAAAGAAGCTGAACCCCTTGGAATAAACCTTGAGTTTTATCAGTCTAATCACGAAGGTGATCTTATTGATGTTATACAGCAGTGCTATCATAGAATAGATGGGATTATAATCAATCCTGGGGCCTACTCCCATTACAGTTACGCCATTCGTGATGCTATTTCATCTGTACACATTCCCACAATAGAGGTGCATTTAAGTGATATCAGCAGCAGAGAATACTTTCGAAGGACATCCGTTATCGAAGACGTAGCAGAAAAACAAATCTCCGGCAAAGGAATCGCTTCATATATAGAGGCGCTACATTTCTTAAATACCAAGTTGAAACTCTAACAAGTTGAAACTCTGACAAGTTGAAACTCTAAGTTGATTAAATAAAAAATAAAAAACATAATGTCGAAAAAATAATTAAAATACCACAATCGATATTATAAATAATTACTGTGCGAGGGTGCCAGCGGATAAAGGAGTCAAAATGATGGAACTTCAAGCGACTAAAGAAGTGATTATAATAAAGGAAGACACTCTTCTTGAGGAAGCTATTGAAAATATGGAGCACATGGTTCGCGTCATGGACAGCGAAGACAATGTAGTCTATATGAATAAAAAAATGCGTTCGGAGTTTGGCGATTTTAGGCAAAAAAAGTGTTATGAGCTCCTCGGAAAGGACGGCTGCTGCCTTGAGTGCGTGTCGGTCATGTGTAGAAAGTCAGGCCATGCTGAATCAAAAGGCGTGCTTTATGGGGATAAATATTATAAAATAATCGCTTCTCCAGTAATGCTGAATAAAAGCGCATCATATGCCATTGAGCTTTTTCAGGATATTACACTTGAACATAGACAAGAAGAGGAGATCCGCACTCAATATCAGAAAATGAAAGAGGATATTGAATTTGCAAAACAGATTCAGAGTAGATCTCTCCCGCGCAGTGGAATTTATTGGGACGCTGTTGCCTTTGACTCTGCCTATCTCCCCAGTGAAGACCTTGGTGGAGATCTGTTCGATTTGATTAAACTAAGTGAAGATAAAATACTGATCTATATAGCCGATGTTTCCGGTCATGGGGTCAGATCCTCACTTCTAACTATGTTTTTAAGACAGACTATAAGAGGAATGCGTGCGAACGCGACAAATTTTGATGACATGCTCAATGAAATCATCAAAAATTATAATGAACTTAATTTAGGCGATGAACAATATTTTTCATTGCTTCTGGGCGTATATAGCATGGAAAGAAAAGAATGGCGTTTTGTCAACGCGGGTCACCATTGTCTGCCTGTTCTGATTAAGAAAGAAGGTGGAATAGAAGAGATCAAAGTCTCAGGAATGCCCATATGTAGCTTGCTTAAAGAAGCCAAACACGAGCAGAGAACCGTGAAAGTCAGTAAAGGAGATAAGATTTTATTCTATACAGACGGTATTACGGAAGCGTTTAACGCAGATCAGAAGAGTTATTTTGGCGAAGATAGACTGATGCCATTTATTGAAGAGTATGCCAACGAAAAGGGCAGCGTTTTTGTAACTGAGATCATTAAAAATGCCAAGGACTTCGCTGGAACCGTTTTAGTTGACGATGCAGCAGTAGCTGTCGTGGAAATTCTTTAAGCGTTTCGTACTTTTTCAATACCCTTGTTAGCCAATTCATCAGCCCTATTATTCATCGATGTGATCAATATAAAATCCTCCATTGAGAAAGAAGCACCATTCCATTCAACAAATTTATCGTATAGAGCCTTCACATTGGTGCTTTTGCTTTTGAGATTAACGTGTCCTTTTACTCTATAAAAATGAATGGTATGAGCGTTTAAATAGTTTAGTAGAGCTTCCCAAAGGTCTCGATTTTCCACATCTTTTTTTGCTGACGTCTGCCAATTATTTTTCTGCCACTTGTCATACCACTTTTCCCTAAAGCAGTTCATCAAATATGAGCTGTCAGAAAAAACACGCATGACTAAATTAGGCTTATTTATGGCGAGAAAAGCTTGAAGCAGCGCCTGCATCTCCATTCTATTATTGGTGGTGTTGGCCTCTCCACCAAAAATTTCCTTTTGGTGTGCCCCATATTCGAGAATGGCGCCCCAGCCACCGACGTTGATTTCATTCTGGTTGCCCGAACAAGCGCCATCGGAATAAATATTGACATAATTCATAACAAGCTCTCCTTAAAGTAATGAATGAGCAGAAAATTTCAGATCAATTCTCTAACACCTAGTATGCAATAAATGATGAAAATTAACAAGATGCCAGAATTTGTAAAGGTATCTTAAAAGGGCTGTAACATGATTGTAATAATGATAGGTTATACTTACCATATTGTTAAATGACAATAGACGTATTTCATCACGGAAAGGAGGAGATTATATTTATGAAAAAATATGTTTTCGCAATTGTTCTTATTATGATTATGCTGATTAGCACGTCCATTGCTTTTGCGGATACTGATCCGAATGTGATTGTCGTGAACCCCGATCAGTATGGCACTATTTATTCTGATAGTCTTCTCGTTTCGGTAAAGATTCTTGAGCCTAAAACGATTAAAGTGGCTTTTTATGAAGAGAAACAGATTAAAAACGGTGTGGCAGTAGCCATAAACGTGAATAATATCAATGAGCAATTAGATTTAGCTGAACTTAAAGATTTAACCAGCGAACCGGTTTATGATAAGGAAACTTTCGTCAGCACCAACAAATTAAGTTTTTATACAAAGAGAGTTGAAGGAATTACGCCTGGCTTATACCGATTAAGGGTTGATACAGTTGACAGCGGTGGGAAAATACTCTTTACCTCAAATACACATCTCATTGTAAAAGATAAGAGTCTTGAACCTGCGGCAGAGGAATCCCTGTTCAAAGCACCACAGCTTACGACTATGCAGATTCTTCAGAATTTCTTTAAAAATATATTTGGGAATTAAGGGCGGCGATCAGCAGTGACTAGGCCGATTCAAATAGAAAGAGTAAAAACTATTTTTATAGTAGTATTGTTTTTAATGACGATACTACTATTATATTTTTCATGGAAAGACAGCTTTTTAGTCGGCATCAAAATCCCTATAGATTTTTTGAGTCAGGAAGAAACTATTCCGTTGCCTTTCTCCGAAGACCTCATAAAACCCAATGAAATTATGGTTAATTTTGGAAGTGACGCTCACACGATTGTTGCTAGAAAAGATTATAAATATTGGGATGCTTTTGTGCTTTCCGTTAGCGAATTTTTGAATAGGGAAAATTTGACAATTACGGAAATTACCAAGAATCAGTTCGATGAGGCCACTGGTTATAGATCTATTTTCGCAAAATTTGATTATGATTTACCCTTCAAAGATACTCTTGCGCAGCTTGATATTCAGGCAAATGCAAACAATATCCCCATAGAAATGTTTACCGGGATCGCATACTCTACTGCAATACAAGACAGCATCATCATCTATGATGGTAAAAATCAAAAGTACTATAGACTTGTCTCCGATTATGATTTAACGGCACTAAACACGATTATTGATGACATCGAAAACAATTCATTTGATCCCTATTTTCCTATGCGCGTTTTCCTTGGTCTAGATAACTCAACACTTATGCCGATTTCCGTAAAAACGGAAATGAAAGAAATAGCTTATGGAAAAGAAATTAACTACTACGAGACTGAAAAAATTGTAAAACTGGCTCAGACATTTTTTGGTGAAGGATTTGACTTTGTCAGAAAAATTACTGAGAGCAGCGGCACGACCATATATATGTACGGGTATGGGCAGAAGATTCTAATCTTAAACAAGGATGGCGCCATAGAATATAAAGAAGAATTAGGGGAGGCCTCTTATAGCGCTTTAAGTTATTTTGACTCCCTAAATTTGGCGGTGAACTTCATCGGGACGCACGGAAGCTGGGAAAGCCTTAATGGAACCAAATTGACGCCATATCTTAAAGACGCTGAGCCTATTATTATTGATAATAAAAGTGGGTATCGATTTATTTTTGGCGTGATTATAAATGATCATCCCCTCTATCTTGATGGAGGAAAGCAGACGCTAAGCGTTGAGGTTATAGGAAATAGAATCGCGAACTATAAGAGGCAAATGCTTGATATTAGCCAGAATACGCTGGATTCGTTGACAAATGAGCCGCTGAGGCAAACCATGGATCCTATTAATATCCTTACTGATAATCATATGGAAATGAAGACTGTCCTCAATGCAGCTGGAATAATCATTCCAGGAACAACAGAAACGGACTTCTTTGAAAACACCTCTGTTTTAATTGATGAAATCAAAATGGGATATGTCAAGACCGATGAGATGGATGGGATACAAACTGGAAAGGTTTATCCTGCTTGGATATTTAGAGTTGGAGACATTTATATGTATTTTGACATTTTCAGTGGAAAGTTGCTGAGCAATCCGAATCAAGGACCAGGAGGCGTATAATGGACTGGACTAAAGCAAAAAATATTCTCATTGCTGCTTTACTTGCTACCAACCTTCTGCTTTTAGGTATTTTGATTTATGGCAATATAAAGGTTAGTGGCGAAGACGCCCGCTTTCTTAACAACACCATAGCAGTTCTTGAGGCAAGAAATATTGCTATTACAACGGAATTGCCAATTAAGAGCACTAGAATGCCTGTGCTTTCAGTGGAATATAATAAGGAAGATACAGAATTGATCAAAATGCAATTAGAAATCCAGGAAACCCTTCCAATATATCAGAGGACGGAAGCTTCTGCAAAAGCTATGGCCGAAAATTTTCTTAAAAAATGTGATTTGATGAATGAGAATGTAATATATCAGAAAACAAAGGAAAATGAGGGTATTTATACTGTTAGTTACAGTGACGCAATAAATGGCATAGCCATAGAAGATAGTTATATGGACTGTATCATAAAAGATGGAAAGGTTGAAGCGATTAACAGGCTATGGCTTAAACCTGTGGAGTTAGGAAAGACTAAAAAGCAGATCATTCCCATTGCTCAGGCGTTGATCAAATTCATGAGTGAACATCCTAACAATAGCAAAATAACCATTGAAAAAATAGAACTGGTCTACTGGCTTGATTCAGTTAACCTAGGCGTAGAGTCCCTTATATCTGATACAGCTTTTCCGGCGTGGAAGATCATTTATAATGGCGGACAGATATCACATATTAATGCTTTTGAACAATAGGGAGACCCACAATGACACTAAGTTTTTGCTCGTTTTCAAGTGGCAGCAGTGGGAATTGCTACCTGGTAAAGTCCCAAAGCACAGCCCTTCTCATAGATGCGGGAATAAGCAGCAAGAGAGTTCATGATGGTCTTGATCAATCAGTGACCCCTCTAAATATATTATCTGGCTTATTAATTACCCATGAACATTCAGATCATATCAAGAGCATCAAAACCTTGTGGAAAAAAAATCAAATCAATGTCTATGCCAATGCAAATACCTGGGCTGCCATTAAAATTGACATACCGGATGACAATAAAAAATCATTCATTTCTGGAGAAATCTTTAGTATTGGAGATATTGAGATCAAAGCATTCAATGTTTTTCACGATGCAACAGATCCGGTTGGCTTTTCCTTTTATCATGAAGGCAAACAAATCAGCATTGTTACAGACACAGGTCATGTCACAGAAGAGATTCTACAAGAAATTGCTGGCGCTGACCTGTTAATCCTTGAGGCAAATCATGATGTGAATATGCTCAAAATTGGGAGATACCCTTGGTTTCTAAAACAAAGGGTTCTGAGTGAAGAAGGCCATTTGTCTAATGAAGCAGCAGGAGAGGCACTTGTAAAAATTCTATCTATAAATGGGAAAGAGCGTTCTGTACTCCTTGCCCATCTTAGCAAAGAGAATAATTTTCCCCTTATGGCATATCAAACAGTTAAGAATATCCTTGAAGAAAAAGACTATTATATTGGAAGGCACATAGAAGTCGGTATGATTGTCAGAGATGAAATCAGCTTCGTCTATGATCTTTAATAGGGAGAAGGCTTATGAACGTCACAGTGATATGTATTGGGAAGCTTAAAGAAAGCTACTGGGCATTAGCCGTACAGGAGTACAGTAAAAGGCTCGGGAAATATTGCATATTAACAATAAACGAATTGAAGGAAGAAAAAGCCCCTTCAAACCCTTCGGAGGCAGACGAAGCCACCATCAAAGCAGAAGAGGGAAGAAATATCATAAAGCAAATTAAATCTGACATGTATGTCATAGCCTGTGATTTGAATGGCACTCAGTTATCCTCAGAAAAAATGGCCGAAAAAATTAATCAGCTGGGTATTTCAGGGAAAAGCCACATAGCTTTTATCATTGGTGGTTCTATAGGTCTTTCAGATGAAGTCCTTTCAAAATCTGATTTTTTATTAAGTTTTTCAAACATGACCTTTCCCCATCAACTGATGCGGGTGATTTTGCTCGAGCAAATTTACAGAAGTTTCAAAATCAACAAGAACGAAACCTATCACAAATAAGATCTATATGAGGGGGAGCCTTTGATGGAAATTAAGGATAAATTAAACATAGCAGATTTTAAGGAAATGCAAGCTATGGAAAAACAATATTATAACTCGGATTATATAGCAGATTATAAAGATGCCTTTGACTGGTATGAAAATTTTTCCTTTACAACAATGGCCATCGAGGATCAAGGTAAAATAATAGGCTTTCTTGATCTATTTCCAGTGAAGGAATCTATATTTGATTTACTTAAAAAAGGGATGTATAACGACAAAAACCTTAAAACCGAGGATATTGTGGATATCGGAGAGATCAAGGATATGATGGATATCAAAAAGATCAAAGATGTCCAGTACGATTTATTCTTATGCTGTATTGTCATTGACAAAGCGTATAGAAAAACTGATGCCGTTAAGCTTTTGCTTAAAACTTATATGAATTTTTATCAATCTTTTTCGACTCAAGGGATTAGCTTTGATGAAGTGATCACAGATAACGTGACAATAGAAGGAGAGCGGTTTTCTGAAAAGCTTGGATTTAAAAAGCTATTAAAATCAGACCATGGCAGCGTCGTATATGGTCATAAATTTAAAGACTTATGTGAAATTGTCAACAATCTATAAAATATTTAAATTTGAGCTTTATAGGACTTGAATAATTAAACTGAGAAATATAAGTTTTCAATGGTAAATCATTGACATTATATTCACATATGCTAATATATAAATATAGCAATTTAATTTGAATTTTAATTTCTTGAAGGACTTGCAATTTAATTTATTATTCACCTTGAAAGGAAAACGTGCATGATCGATTTTAGTAAAAAGGAAGAAATTAAGCATAAGCTTGAAGAAAAGGCCGAAATATTAAAGGCTATTGCACATCCCACTAGACTATGCATTCTTGCCATGCTCATCAGAGACAGTGAGAGCAACGTGACGGATATCCAGTGCTGTCTTGATGTTCCACAGCCCACAGTATCGCAGCATCTGTCAAAACTGAAGTATGCCGGCATTGTAGGCAGTGAAAGAAGCGGAACGGAAATCATTTATAGCATAAAAAATGACGAAGCAAGAAAAATAGTGGAATTTATGCTTGATAAGCAGCAATCTTAAAATATTATAGAAAGAGAAGGGAAGAGACATGAGTAAAAAAATATTAATCATAGGCGGAGTGGCAGGAGGAGCAAGTACTGCTGCGAGGCTTAGAAGACTTGATGAAACAGCAGAAATTATCATTTTCGAACGAGGCGAGTACATCTCCTATGCCAACTGCGGCTTGCCCTATTATATTGGTGGGTCCATAAAGGAAAGGGATGCCCTTCTGCTGATGACTCCAGAACTGATGGCTCAACGTTTTAACGTGGATGTTCGTGTCAACAATGAAGTGATATCCATCGACCGTATTAATAAAACCATTCAGGTAAAAAAAGGAAAAACCGGAGAGGTATATAGTGACCATTATGATACGCTTGTTATTTCTACGGGATCTTCCCCGCTAAAACCCCCAATTGAGGGGATTGACTCACCTGGCATTTATACTTTGTGGACTATTCCAGATACGGACGTGATCAAAGCTTTTATCAGTGAAAAAAAACCGAAGCGCGCAACAGTAATTGGAGGCGGATTTATTGGGCTTGAAATGGCTGAAAACCTTCATGATGCAGGCTGTGAAGTAACTGTTGTGGAGATGCTGAATCAGGTTATGGCACCAATAGATTTCGAAATGGCTCAGCTTGTTCACGAAAACATGAGATTCAATAACGTAAACCTCATTTTAGATGATGGCGTTTCCAAGTTCACTTATCAAGACGGCGTAAATACCATCTTGCTTAACAGCGGAAAAAAAGTAGAGACTGATCTTGTGATCCTAGCCATCGGGGTCAAACCAAATAGCCAGCTTGCCAAGGATGCTGGACTTGAAGTCAACAGCAGGGGCGGAATCGTAGTCGATGATTATCTTAAAACTTCAGATCCTGACATATATGCCTTAGGCGATGTTATTGAAGTTGAAGAATTTGTAGAAAAAGGGCGAACCATGATACCACTGGCAGGACCAGCAAACAGACAGGGTAGAATATGCGCCAATAATATTAATGGAGCTATGGAAAAATACAAAGGAACGCAAGGTACAGCCATTGCAAAAGTATTTGATCTTAGCGTTGCTTCAACTGGCCTAAATGAAAAAACTCTTCTAAATCAAGGGAAAATACTGGGGCAAGATTACCAAACGGCGCTAATATACCAAAAATCTCACGCGGGCTATTATCCTGGCGCAACTAGTCTTGTCCTTAAAATGATATTCGGTCTTGATGGCAAAATATTTGGGGCTCAGATTATCGGTCAGGATGGCGTGGATAAAAGAATAGACACTATTGCCGTTACCATGAGACTTGGCGGAGGAGTCAGTAATCTTAAGGAACTTGAGCTGGCATACGCACCACCTTATTCATCAGCAAAAGATCCGGTTAATATGCTCGGATTTGTAGCAGAAAATATACTTAAAGGAAAAATAGATTTTATATCCTGGAATGCCTTTTCCACTATGGATGAAAAAGATTATATTGTTCTTGATGTTGTTGAAAAAGTAGAGAGAGACGCTTTTGCTATGCCAAATTCCATTCATATTCCACTAGGACAGCTCAGAAGTAGAATCGGCGAGCTCGACAAATCGAAACTTATTGTGACTTGCTGCGCCATTGGCGTTAGATCTTATAATGCGGCAAGAATCCTAGCTCAGCATGGATTTGAACATGTCAAAGTGTATCCAGGAGGAAACAGTTTATATAAATCAGTATTTCACGATAAATTAGCAGCTGAAATGGCAAACGATGAAAAAGGCGGGGATAATCAATCAGAAATTAAAGATATAAACGGTGGTGATCATCAATCAGAAGTTAAAAATATAAATGGTGTAGGAGCTATGAATATGAATAATTCAAATAGGGATAATCAAGAAATAAAGGCAACTCTGCGGGTAGATTGCTCAGGTCTCCAGTGCCCGGGTCCAATCATGAAGGTTTTTAATACCATTAAAGAACTCAATGAGGGTGATATTATTGAGGTTTCGGCTACGGATCTTGGTTTTGCTAAAGATATCGAAGCCTGGTGCAGAAGAACGGACAACACGCTTTTGAAAACAGAAAAACGCAATAAAGAAATAGTTGTCTACATTCAAAAGGGCCTCACAGGAAGCAATGTCAGTGTTTTTGCTCACGATCCTACGATTCAGAGTCAGCTGCCACAGGGCAAAACCCTTGTTGTGTTCAGTGGAGATCTGGACAAAGTTCTAGCATCATTCATCATTGCCAATGGAGCAGCCTCGATGGGAAGACCAGTAACAATGTTCTTTACCTTCTGGGGACTGAATGTGCTGAGAAAAGCAGAAAATCAAAAGGTCAAGAAGCCATTAATAGACGCTATGTTTGGCATGATGATGCCAAGAGGACAAGGCAAGCTGACCCTTTCTAAGATGAACATGGGCGGTATGGGAACTGCAATGATGAAGAAAGTAATGAAAGACAAAAATGTGGATTCGCTTCAGGATCTCATAAAACAAGCCATGTTCAATGGCGTCAAGATTGTTGCCTGCACGATGTCCATGGACATTATGGGTATTACAAAGGAAGAAATCATTGATGGTGTAGAATTTGCCGGAGTTGCAGCATATTTGGGCGATGCAGAAGAATCCAACGTCAACTTGTTCATATAATTCAAATAGGGCAAACATCTTTAAGGCAAAATGAAATGTAAATTAAAACTCAAGCTTTTTAAGAGAGTTCATATATTTGCCAAGTACGCCAATGTTAGCGTAATACATGGAAAACTTATCGACTTTTTTAATCAGTATTAAATCGGCCTGAACCAACTTTTTAATGTGCTGGGATATGGTGGCCTGCGAATAATCAAAATAGGTCACTACATCCTTGTTACAAACAGAGGTCCGATTGGTGTTGTTTGACAAAATGTACTTAAATATCTTAATACGGGCAGGATGGGCAAGGGCATCTGAAATTCTGGATACAAGCAAAATTTCGTCTTCCTGAAGATCATCGGCCTCTTTTCGTAGTCTCATATCAATTCCTCCATATCGTTTATTAACAATGCACTTTTACCATTATAAAACTGGAGCCCATTAAAGTCAATGAAAAGGAAGCGCTAAAATCACACAATTTATTCGACATTAATAATTCGATTTGTTTGAAACAGATTCAATATATAATCCCTTGTAGCCATTTGAATTTTGGATTTGAAATGGTCTTCTTTGTGATATAATGAAACTATAAAAAGGAGAGTGATCAGATGAGCAGTGAAAAAAGATTTGCAGTTCTAATAGATGCAGACAACATTTCTGATAAATATGTCAAACTAATCTTTGATGAAATTTCTAACGATGGGGTAGTGACTTATAAAAGAATTTATGGGGACTGGACAAAGCCAAACTTGGCTTCTTGGAAAACGATCCTTCTAGATTTTTCTATTACACCTATTCAGCAGTATGGTTATACGACTGGCAAAAATTCAACGGATTCAGCCATGATTATAGATGCTATGGATATTCTCTACTCTCATAATGTGGAAGGTTTTTGTCTTGTCACCAGCGACAGCGATTTCACAAGACTCGCTTCCAGGCTCAGAGAATCTGGGATGCAGGTTGTGGGCATGGGCGAGAAAAAAACGCCGCCACCCTTTATAGCCGCTTGTAACAAATTCAAATATCTGGATCTGCTGACACATGCCCTGGCAGATGAAGATGGCGTCTTAAAAGAGACAGAAATTAACATTTTGGTCAAGGGCAAGGAAGCGGCCTTCCCAGACAGGGCTGGCATCATTTCGGAGGTCAAAAGAATTACAGAAGAGATTTCAGACGATGATGGCTGGGCATTTATGGGAGATATTGGCAATGTGCTTTCCAAAAGATATCCGGACTTTGACACCAGAAACTATGGTTACAAAAAACTCACACCATTCCTGTCATCCACAAAGCAGTTTGAAATAGATCCAAGAAGATCCAAAGGCTCAAACATCAAGCTGTATTTTGTTAAGATCAAATAGGCTTTAAACCCAGCAAGGGAAGTAGAAGCAAGTGAACAAACAAAGAAATAAATAAGTTAGATTAAATACAAAAGGAGAATATTAGAATGATAATTCAAAGCATTGACGTTGAAAAAAGAGTTGCCTTAGGGGTAGCGGAACTGATGGTGGCTGCAGCCAGAACTGCGCCAAAAGGTTGTGGTATTGATAACCTTGAGCTACTGATTGTAGAAGGCGAAGAAAAAGACAAAATATCTGCCGAGCTTCGAAGAATAACTAAGGAAACCGGAGTGGATTTTTTTGCAAGAGACGCTGGTAACCTGGAAAATTCTCATGCAGTAGTGCTTCTTGGCACAAAAATTGGGCCAATAGATTGTCCCAACTGTGGCTACTGCGGCTATAAAGACTGTGGGGAGAATAGAAAGCATAAAGGGATTTGTTCCTTCAACACGGGAGATCTTGGAATAGCCATAGGCTCAGCCGTTTCTGTGGCAGCGAACCATAGGATTGATAATAGAGTTCTTTTCTCAGCAGGAAGAGCAGCCCTAAACCTGGGTTACTTTAGCCCAGGAATAAAGGTTGCCTACGCTATTCCACTATCGATTTCAGGAAAAAGTCCATTCTTTGATCGCGTAGAATCAGAGGAAATTTAAATGCGGTTGCGTTTGACAGAAATCGGTTAAACTAATCCATTTATAGAAATCATAAAAATCTGTCAAAGCGATCATGTTTTGCCTTACAAATCGGGCATATTTCTGGAGCGTCGTCTCTTGCACAAAGATACCCGCATACGCGGCATCTCCAAACAGGATAGGGGAGCGAAGCTAAGCTTCCCGATTCTTTAGTTGCGGCAGAATTTATTTTCGACCTTTCCTCAGCTGATGGCCTGCTCTCTGAAATGGAGTGAACGACTACTTCGCCATTAAGCACTTTTTCAGAAACGTATAAGGAACAGTAACAGGCATCATAATTTAGTACATCTGAGTCCCTATAATCGCAGGGGCATATAATGTCACGATCCTGAGTGATGTCATGAACGCCAAGTCTGCATGGGCAGACCATGTAGCCGAAACGCTCTTTATTGACCAAAAGACCGTTCATCAGAATCCATACAAATTCTTTATCTGGATTGAGATGATAGCCTGCTTGCTTGGCGTCTTTCGAAAGACTTTCATAAAGTTCGGATTTTTCTTCTTCAGTTGGCAAGCTTTTTTCATTGATTTCATTACTCATTTAAAAGCAGCTCCTTTAAACGATCTGGATTATAGCCAACAATACACTCTTCATTATTAATTACGATGGTCGGAAATGAACCTTGTTTAGAGAACTTGCTGATATCTGCCATAATCAAGTTTTCATCTGCTTGATCTGCCAAATCCACATCGATATAATCATAGGAAACCCCGAGCTCGTTGAGATAATTTTTAGTTTTACGGCACCAACCGCAGGTACTTAGGGCATAAACCAAAATATCCCCTTTATTTTCTCCAGCAACATGTTTTCGATTAATCATGGTAACCTCCTAACCAATGGTCTAAATTACAAGTGATAATTTATTGAACTAATATGGATTAAGTAAATTTTATTAAAGGATAAGGGTAACTTTAATAAAATAAGAGAAACTTTGGAAAAGAACTATTTAACATCAATCATTCTTAAAAGACTGAGTTCGGCCCCGGCAATTTCAGCGGGGGTCAATTCTATCACATATCTTTCTTGCTCTAATGAGAAAAGCACGTCAGCTAAGGCGGTTTTTTTCATATTGGGACAAAACAAACCCTGGGAGAGCAAGTAGAAATTCTTGTAGGGTGCCAGCTGCCTGAGCCTTGATACCACACCAACTTCAGTTCCTATTATATAATCTTTACCCGTACCATTCAACGCATAATCAATGATTTGTGAGGTACTGCCAACCATATCCGCCATTTCTAAAACTTCGGGCCTGCACTCTGGATGCACGAGAATTGGCATATTTGGATAAAATGCCTTAACCTTATTAACATCAGATATACTGACCTTATGATGAATGGGGCAATAGCCGTTAAAGAGGATCAGTTCCTTTTCCGGAACTTTTGAAGCAACATAGGCCCCCAGATTTTGATCTGGAATAAAAATAATGCGCTTCTGGGGCAAGGAACGGACAATTCTCTCCGCACTCGATGAGGTGCAGCAGATATCACTTTCTGCCTTAACTGCAGCTGAGGAGTTGATATAACAGACCACTGCTGCATCGGGATAACTGGTGCGCAGTTTTCGAACATCATCAGCCGTAATCATATCCGCCATGGGGCAGCCAGCGCTTAAAACTGGAAGCAGAACCTTCTTATCAGGATTTAGAATTTTAGCACTTTCTGCCATAAACCTGACTCCGCAAAGCACTATGATATCTGCGTCCGTTGCCTTTGCCTTTGTCGCCAGTTCAAAAGAATCACCTACAACGTCAGCTATTTCTTGTATGTCCATATTTTGATAATAGTGCGCTAGAATCAACGCATTCTTACTCTTCTTAAGCTCTAATATTCTTTCTTTTACATTAATCATTTTTTCCTCCGACTTTTGTTTGCACCATTTTATCACCGACAGCACCTAATTTCAACCTGTGCCTTATTGAAATAAAACAAGAGATAAGGCATAATAATTGAACAAGCTATAAGTTATCGAGAAAAATGAAGATTCAATATTGAGAAATCAAAAAATGGTATAGCAATAATTGCTAAAATATGGAGAATATTTTTGACTGTTAAGAAATATAATACTTTCGACAACAAACCAGATCAAAATAATCACGAAGAATTTGAATCGAATCAGGATTATGATTCCAAATTTTCTAAATCGCTTTTGCTTTGGTACGACCAAAATGCGAGGATTCTTCCTTGGCGCGAGAACCCACAGCCTTATAGAGTGTGGGTATCTGAGATCATGCTACAGCAGACCCAGGTACTGACAGTGCTGCCCTATTTCGAGAGGTTTATTGAGGCATTTCCAGAGATCAAGGATTTAGCCTGTGCAGAAGAATCCCAGATTTTGAAACTATGGGAGGGTCTTGGCTATTACAACAGGGTTCGTAATATGAAGAGAGCAGCAAAAATTCTTATCGACCAGTTCGATGGTAAGCTTCCGGAGGATTATGAACTGCTTCTGAAACTCCCAGGAATAGGGGCTTATACAGCAGGCGCTATTGCTTCAATAGCCTTTAATAAAAGAGAGGCAGCAATTGATGGCAATGTGCTTCGTGTTTTTTCCCGTGTTACGGGAAGCTATGAAGATATAGCAAAACCAGAAGTAAAAAAAGAATTCCAAAACCTTGCTTTGAAACTTCAGCCAATAAACCGACCGGGAGACTTTAACCAGGCCCTTATGGAGCTCGGAGCAAAAATCTGTTTGCCAAAAGCAGCACCACTTTGCGCTCTGTGCCCTTTAGTGAACCTTTGTGAAGCCTTTAGCGACAAAACAACAGGAGAAATTCCAGTTAAAACACCGAAGAAAAAGCGCAAAATGGAAATGCGCTCAATTTTGATCATCCGAGCAAAAGATCAAGTTTTATTGAAGCAAAGACCAGAAAAGGGACTCTTGGCTAGGCTGTGGGAGCCGCTAAACATTGAAGGCTTTACTTCAGAAGAAGGCGTGCTTGAAATCTTAGAGGAGCTTGGACTCGAATCTTTAAGTATTCGCAGAATTGAAAAGGCAAAGCACCTGTTCACCCACATAGAGTGGCAGCTTCAGGGATATTTAATTGAAATTATGGAGACGAAGCCGCCAGAAGGATTTATCTTTGCAGGGCATGAAGCGATCAAAAATAAAATCGCATTACCTTCGGCCTTTAAGGCTTACATCAAATATCTTCCGAAAGGACTTTCCTATGTATCAAGAACTGACTAAATCCTAAAAAAACGAATGCATTGAGACAAAAGTTTGATTATAGCGGTGCCCTTCGTGGCCATGTTCAGCTACATTTTTCTGATGCCCTTCTACCTTCAAAATGTTCTGGAACTTAATATACTGAAGGCTGGCCTTCTGATGTCTCTATATCCGGCAACGACGGCTGTCATTTCTCCATTTAAAATAAAGGTAAAATAATTATAATTAAGCCAATATTTGTAAACCATCCTAACTAAACTTATGATAAAATATAGCCATCTAGAAAAAGCAGATTGTTTAATCAATCGCGGAAGCAAATGCTGATTTTTTGAATCAAAAATCATAGTAGGGGTGATGGTTTGGGATATATTAAAGAGCCTAAAAAAATTCCTTTGTTGTTGAAGCTGGGAATATATATAGCCGAAAAACAGACAGGAAAAATTATGGAACCTGCTAGGATTCTCTCCTGGTACCCAAAAGCCGCTGTGAGTTCAGGCGTTTTAGAATCTCTAGTCACTCACGAAGATTCAGGAATCAGCAAAAGATTGCTTCAACTAATTCGCATGCAGGTGTCTTTGCTTGTAAATTGCAGATTTTGTATAGACATGAACGGAAATGAATTTGAGAAGCAAAATATAACCCGAGAAGAAATAGAGGCCCTAGAGGGCGCCCGAAGCTTCGCAGAGGTTGATTCTTTTTCCAAGGAAGAACGAGTTGCTCTGATTTATGTTAGAGATCTGACAAATACTCCGGCTATCGACAATACAGAAGCCGCATATCAAATGAAAATTGTTTTTAATGAAAGACAATTTGTCATTATCGCAACGACTATGGCGCAGGTCAATTATTGGACGAGACTTATTAAGGGCCTAGGGGTTCCGCCGGCAGGGTTCCAGACAGAATGCAGTTTAAACGAAAAGGCAGGAGAGCATATTGAAAAATAAGTTCAACGGTAGAGGCTCGGTTTTTTTGATTATTATAGTGGTGATTACTACTTTTATAGCCGTACCGGCAGTTTTGTTGTACAACAATTTTAAAAACATCACCGAGAATGAACTTGGCAAGAATGCTGTGGCGATAGCCAGTACGGTTAGCACGCTCATAGCAGAGGATATTGAAGCTTATTCGAAACTCAACAAAAATCAGGATTATAAGAAGCTTTCATATAAGCAAACCTATTATTATAAAATGCAAAAGATTTTTAGAGCTATAAAAAGCAGCAGTAATATCAAATATTTATATACGGAAAAGAGAATTTCAGAAAGCCAGATTATGTATATTCTCGATGCGGAGGTTTTAGGAAGCAAAGATGCTTCACCCATCGGCTCTATAGACTTAATGGATGATTTGAATAAAAGGGCTTATGAATTAAAAAGACCAGTTTATGGACCCCAAACCTTTTCAAAAAATTGGGGGAATTTGATTACTGGGTATTCACCGATTATCGATGTCTCGACAGGGGAGCTTATTGGACTGGTCGGAGTTGATATTTCTGCGGATTACTTAGTTAATATCCTTTCAAAACTAAAAGCCATCATTGTATTTGTCATTATCATGATTTTGCTCATTACGGGTTATCTAGCGGAACGAATTTTGACCTATACGCGTAGCTCCATGGAAATTGATTATATGACTGGATTATATAATAAAAAATATTATGAACAAATCCTCCGTCAAACAGTAAAAAAAGCTGAAGAGAATGAAGAATGTTTCACAGTAATCATGATCGACATCGATCATTTCAAAGAATTCAACGATTTATATGGCCATCAATTTGGGGATTATGTTCTAATCAAAATCGCCCAGGTCATCAGAGACAGCATCAGAACCATAGATATTTCCGCCCGTTATGCGGGAGATGAGTTTATTATACTACTTCCCACTTCAACAAAAGATAGCGCTATGAGTGTATGCCGAAGAATTAAGCAAGGGATTTCAATTATTGAACTTGACGACGAAAATGACGACACAACCTTACGAATTACAGTAAGTATGGGCATTTCTGAATGGAAAAGAGGACTCACTGCGGAAAAAATGACCCATCATGCGGATGTAGCCATGTATGAATCCAAAGCGATGGGAAGAAATACTGTTACGGTATATCAACATGAAAAATAAGATTAGAATAGGATTTGTCATTTTTATCGTCCTATCTTTTGCAATATTATTAATTTACAATCAGAATGTGGAGTTAAAAGCAGTTGGCCCAAACCTTCAAAGTTTAATCGATCAAGAAATTGCAAAGGCCATCGCTCAGAGAACAACCATAATCATATACATTTTCATTGTAACTTCCGTTTGTATGCTTTATCTTGCCTATGAGTCCTACAGGGTTATTTACAGTGAGCTTGCTGATCGAATGGAAATGCTGGACGCAAGCATCAATGACCTTCAGACTACCTATAACAGCGTTGAAATGTTTATGATTGAAATCGACCCAGATCTTACGATTATTAATATCAACAATGCCTTATCGGAGAATTTGAATAAAAAGAAAAGTAGCATCATTGGCAAAAAACTTAATGCTATGCTTGGCTTTAGTGATAAAGCTATGGAAGAACTGCTCTCAGGAGTAGATAAAACATTTGTGCAAAGAGCTAAACAGAGAATTGAGATAGAAAACAATGGTAAAATATTTGAGGCCTTCATTTCTCCGCTGAATGACGCAAAAGACAGGATAAAGAAAGTTCTACTAATGCTGAACGATGTGACAAATGCCCGTGCAATTGAGAGGCAAATGCTTCAGGACAACAAAATGATCGCCGTAGGTCAGCTGGCCGCTGGAGTTGCCCATGAAATACGAAATCCTCTCGGAATAATCAGAAATTATTGTTATATTCTAAAAAACAGCGGCGAATATGATCGGGATGTTATTGAAAAGGCCATTGCGTCCATAGAAAAAGCCGTTGATAAATCAAGCAGAATTATAGATAATCTTTTGGATTTCTCTAGGATATCAAACAATAAAAGAGAATGGACCAACTTATACAAATTTATAAAATCAATTGTTTTTTTGGAGCAAAATGTTCTATCGACGAAAAATGTAAACGTATCGATTATTTGTGATAAAGAATTAGAAATATACACAATTCCCGAGTCCCTCGAAATAATCATGATCAACTTGATCATCAACGCTGTCGATGCCATGGCTAGCGGTGGAGATATGACAATCAAATGCCTGAATGATGAGGAAATCCTAAAAATTCAGTTAACGGATACTGGGACAGGCATCGCAGAGACACTTATAGGAAGCATTTTCAACCCATTTTTTACAACCAAGGAGAAGAGAGATGGCAGTGGCCTTGGTCTATATATCGTGTATAACGAAACAGAAAAGCTAGGCGGAAAAATTGAAGTTGAAAGTAGGCTGGGTATGGGGACTTCGTTCATACTGACTTTTCCCTTGATGAGGAGTGGAGAAAATGACAAATAGGCAATTTAAAATTTTAATTGTTGATGATGAACCTGATTATTGCGACGTCTTGGAAACCATCCTTTCAGCAAAGGGTTATAAAACCAAAAAGAGCACCAAACCTAAAGAGGTCATCAATATTCTTTCTGATGAAGAATTCGATTTGGTGTTATCTGATTTGATTATGCCTGAAATGGATGGAATTGCCTTGTTAAAGGCCATAAAAAAGAAGCAGCCCAAAACCTATGTGATCATTATGACGGCTTATGGGACTATAGAAAATGCTGTGAATGCTATGAAGCTTGGTGCATATAACTATGTGATAAAAGGAAGTAAGCCTGAGGAATTGCTGCAGGAAATAGAGAATATCAAAAAATTGAGAGCCTTCGATGCGGAAGAAATTCGCTCCAAAGAATCAATCGGGGACTCTGAGTATATGCTTGATTCAAGTAACGCTGAGTACAGGAACCTCCTTGACATTGCCAAAAAAGCAGCACATAGTGATGCGAATATCCTGATTCTTGGAGAATCGGGAGCGGGCAAGGAAATCATTGCTGAATATATTCATAAGGAAAGCAAGCGCAGGAATAATCCCTTTATGGATATCAACTGCTATGCTTTGTCGGACAGTTTGATTGAATCAGAATTGTTTGGTCATGAAAAAGGGGCTTTCACCGGAGCGGCTGCGACGAGAATCGGCAGATTTGAAGCAAGCAATGGGGGGACACTTTTTTTAGACGAAATTGGTGATATTCCCCTTTCGACCCAGTCGAAAATACTTAAGGCTATTGAAAACAAGAAAATACTCCGAATCGGCAGAAATGAACCTATTTCCGTGGACTTTAGGTTGATATCCGCAACCAATAAGGATCTTCAGCATGAAATAAGGGAGGCTAGATTCCGTGAGGATCTTTTTTATAGGCTTAGCACTATTGTAATTGAAGTGCCCCCGCTACGCAAAAGAAGAGAAGATCTTGGCAAATTGATTGATTTTTTTATTAATAAATCTGAGACTGTTATGGGTTTTAAAATAAGGGAAATCGAAAAGCCTGTACTGAACTTTCTTTATAAATATGACTACCCTGGAAATGTGAGAGAGCTTAAAAATGTGATCGAAAGGCTCGTAGTATTGTCAGAAGATGGGATCATTAGAGAAAACGGCCTAATGAGCACAAAGGTACTACCGGAGTCAGGAAGCGTAGGATCATTTTTTGATGTTGACAGGCCGCTAAGAGATATTAGGAGCGACTTTGAGTCCAAATACATTGAAAATCTTCTAGAAAAAAACAATCACAATATTGGCAGAACTGCTGCGATATTGGGCATAAGCAGAAGACAGCTGTTTAATAAGATTTCTGAGTACGGATTAAAATAGGATGAACACACAAGAAAGACAAAAGTTAAAAAGAGTTCTTAGCCGTTCGGATGTTTTGGCACTTTCCTTTGGCACCATGATCGGTTGGGGATGGGTAATGCTCCCTGGCCAATGGATTCATGATGCTGGATTTGCCGGCGCTATAATATCTTTTCTGATTGGCGGAGTGATGTGCATTTTTGTGGGTCTTACCTATGCGGAACTCACAACAGCCCTCCCGATCGCTGGCGGCGAGCTAGCTTTTGCTTATCGGGGACTTGGATACTTTTGGGCCTGGGTAGCTGGATGGGCGATTTCATTTGCCTACGTAGGGGTTGCCTCATGGGAAGGCATCGCCATATCAACGGCTATTGACTACTTGTTTCAACTGCCGAAAATAGGCTATATTTGGACACTTGCTAATTATGATGTCTACTTATCTTGGGCTGCCGTCGGCATGCTCGGGGCAATTATCTTAACAATATTAAATATATTTGGGGTTAAACCTGCAGCAGTGTTTCAAATTATGGGTACTTTAGGCCTTATTGCTTCGGGAATAATATTTATATCCGGAGGTGCGGCTTTTGGTGAGAGTTCTTATATCGGCCCGTTGTTTACTAGTGCAGCAGGCATGGGGGTGGTTCTTTTGATGACACCGTCAATGTTTGTGGGCTTCGATGTCATTCCGCAATTCACGGAAGAAATGAACATACCGCTGAAAGATATTGCCCAGGTGCTCATCCTATCTATTGTCTTAGCCTGCTCCTGGTATATCTTAATGATTGTGGGGATTGCAGTTTCATTGCCGGCTGAAATGAGGGGAATTGCTTCTGTTCCTATAGCGGACGCTGCATCCTTTGCCTTCAAGGCGCCCATCATTGGAAAGTTGATGATTATTGGAGGGATATTGGGTATAATGACAAGCTGGAATGGTTTTATTGTCGGAGCCTCCCGAATTTTATTCGCCATGGGTAGAGCTGAAATGTTGCCGCGTATATTTGCCTATGTTCATCCCAAATATCGTACCCCGGTTGTAGCTCTGGTTATTGTAGGAAGTATCAGCTGCTTGTCACCACTGCTCGGTAAGAATGCTCTCGTCTGGTTCATAAATTCAGCAGCACTGGGCACTGTCCTGTCTTACTTGTTAGTAGCGATTTCATTCATTAGCATACGGATAAAAGAGCCGGATCTGGCAAGACCCTTTAAGGTCAGAAGATGGAAGACTATTGGGACGGCCGCTATCACCTCTTCATTATTTTTTCTGCTGCTGTATACACCGCTTGGTTCAAATACTCTAGTTTGGACCCACGAATGGCTGCTCGTTCTAGTCTGGACAGTTTTGGGCGTATTTCTGGCTTTAAGGTCCAATATTTCTTATGCTAAAACGACCCGGGCGAAACGAGAAATGCTGATTTTTGGGGAAGAGTATTCAAGAGAAGAAATGATTAACTGATTCATTACGAATCTAAAAGTTTTTTACCGGCAATTGAGCTAGATTCCATAATATCAAGTAAACAAATAGCCTCCCGTCGATACGGAAGGCTTTTTGTTGGATGGAGCTTATATGTAAAATATGATTTTGTTTTTATAGCTTTTCATCAGCTACTGGTGGATGAATAAAATCTGGTACCAAATTGTCACGAATGTGTGATTTGCTTGGAACTTCACAGCTTTGGGCTCTAAGCTCCATTTCATCAGGTACTGTCAACTCCCCTTTGTTCTGTTTGTATTTTCCATATCCCCAAACCAATAAGAAGAGAGGAACACCGGTCCAGGCTGTCAGTCTTGCTGTAGGATCAAAGAATTGGGCGATAATAACCACAATACACAGTATCCCAGCTACCCAAGGACCAATAGGATAAAATGGAGCTTTGAATTTAAGTTCACTGATTTTATGACCCTGAGCAACAAACCATTTTCTAAATTTGTAATGGCTGATTGCGATGCCGAGCCATGAGAACAAGGTGGCAAGGCCGGAGGCCGAAACAAGGATTAGATATACTTTGTCAGGGCTCATGAATCTGCTTAGGAATGCCCCGCCGCCCATTAAAGATGTTAAGAGAAGCGCTGGAACTGGTACACCTTGTTTGCTGACTCTGGCGAATATTTTAGGCGCTTTTCCTTCTTTAGCCATAGCAAAGACCATGCGGCTTGAAGCATATAACCCGGAATTCGCACAGGATAGCGTGGACGTCAATACAACGAAATTCATAACGCCTGCAGCAAATGGAATTCCTGCTTTTTCAAAGATCATGACGAAGGGGCTGATGGCAACTGACCCTTCCTGCCAAGGAACAAGAGCGGCTACAATGAATGTTGCGCCAAGATAGAACAGTACGATTCGAATGAATACAGTTTTGATTGCTTTTGGGATGGTCTCTTCTGGATTTTCACCTTCGCCCGCTGCTATACCGACAAGTTCGGTTCCAAGGAAGCAAAATACAGCAGTGAATGTTACTGCAAATACAGCTAGGATGCCATTTGGAAAGGGTCCGCCAACAGATTGAGTAAAGTTGGTAAATCCTACAGCGTGTCCGCCAATCGCTCCAGTCATCATGCCGACGCCGGTGATCAGGAAGGCAATTACAGCTGTCACTTTGATTGAGGCAAACCAATACTCGGTTTCGCCATAGGCTCTGGCGGATAACAGATTGATTGATAGGATAATGGCTATGAATAATAAACTCCATATCCAGGCAGGTACTCCTGGGAACCAATATTTCATAACAAGTGCAGAGGCTACGATTTCAATCCCGATGACAACCGCCCAGTTGAACCAATAGTTCCAGCCGACCGCAAATCCATAAGCTGGACTTATGAACTTTGAACAATAGGTCTGAAAAGAGCCTGAACATGGTAACCATGTAGCCATTTCACCAAGGCTCATGATTAGGAAGTAAACCATGACGGCAACGATTGAATAAGCGAGTATCGTTCCTCCTGGTCCTCCTCTGTTTACTGTGTAGCCGGTTGCCAGGAATAAACCGGTTCCGATGGAGCCTCCTATGGCGATCATCGTAAGATGACGTCCTTTTAGAGTTCTTTTAAGCTGACCGCTTTGGGCCTGTTTTTGATTTTCCACGAAAATATCCTCCTTCATTTTATTGTTTGAGTTTTGCATTTTTATGATTGCACTTTTCTATAGAGCAAAAATGAAGCCAAGGCCGAAATTCATGCGAAAATATATTTATTAATTGAGAAACTTTAAAACTAATCAGACTAAAACCCACAAAATTGAGCATTTTCAGCTAAATAAATTAATAAGAAAAATCTGACATCAAAACCAGTGTTTATTGAAAGCATAAGAACGGATTATTGTGAGTGAACATATAGGGAAATTAAATACAAGAAAGTGAAATAATTTTCACTGGTTTGAAATTTAGACGAAACCGGAACCGTTCATTTTAAGGTTTAATAGATAGGGATTTGTGGTAATATTATCATGACTTAGAAAATTTATCGTACAAGGGAGTTTATTGAAATTTTACTTAGAAAATTTATCGTACAAGAGTGTTTATTGAAATCTTAAGGAGGTTTATCATGAGATCAAAAAAGACCACAATATTATTAATCCTTTTAACGTTGAGCATGATCTTGGTAGGCTGCAGCCCAGCTGCCGTAACTCCGCCAACACCAGTGCCGTCTGCTCAGCCAAGTGGCTCGCTTATTCAGAGTGCCCTTGATGTGGCAGTTATTCTGAAGAATCACGATATGACTGGCCTTTCTACTTTTGTTGACCCGGTTAAAGGTCTGAGATTTACACCCTATGCTTATATAGACACGGCGACGAATCTAGTCTTTACGGCGGCACAAGTGCCTACATTATTGACAGACACAAATACACATCTTTGGGGAGCTTATGACGGAACCGGAGACCCCATACAGCTGACGCCCCAGGACTACTTTGACAAGTTTGTCTATGATGTGGATTTTGCAAGCCCTAATCTTATAGGAAACAATGTAATCATAGGTACAGGAAATACTTCCAATAATATAACCCAGGCCTACCCAGCGGCTTCCTTTGTTGAATTCCATTTTACCGGTTTCGATCCACAGTATTCGGGAATGGATTGGAAGAGCCTAAGACTGGTATTTGAACAGACTGGTGGGATTTGGTATTTGGTGGGAATCGTACATGATCAGTGGACCATATAGGGCTCGGTTATTTAACTCAAAAAGCTAACGTTAAATACCTAATCATTCTCGATATCTTCTGCTTTCACAAGAGAACCGAGAACAAATGCTAATACAAGTTAAATGATTCAAGAAAGAGGCCATAAAGACGAATTCATCTTTATGGCCTCTTTTGGTTTAATGATTGAAGAAGTCTTATTTAACTTCTACGCGGTTGTCATAAGCAGTCTGAAGAGCGTCAAGGAAGAAGCCATGAGCATCATTGATTCTCATAGTAGCTCCAGAAACGACGTCAGCAAGCTGAGCTTTTTCTGCTGTTGTTAATACATTAAACTTTGCAAGGTCTGCTGCATTTGTTGTAGTTGCTTTGATTGGGCCATAAGCAGCGGTTCCGAACTTGGCGAACCAAGCTTTGACTTCAGCAACGGTCTTGCCTTTGAAGAAGTTTTGATAGAAATCCATCTGTTTGTGCCAGTCATTAGTTGGGTTCATGCCGTAGCTATCGCCACGCTGACGTTTTGTAAGCCATCCATTGACTTCAGCTGTAGCTGAATCAAGAGTGTTTACGGAAACGCCGGTTACTACTGCTTCTGATACGCCTTCAACAGCATGGCTAGAGATATTGTATCCCTGAACGCCAGGCCAGCCTGAAAAATGAGGCATAGATGCGCCATCATAGTTTGGTGTAGCGACTTCATATCCATCCATGAATACATTTAGGATTTTGCCGTTAGCATCGAAAGTTGCAGCAGCCATAGCTACATTGAAGCTATAAACTGGAACGCTTGCAGAATCAGCACCAGGGCCGTTTCTGAAGTTAACTTTGTAGCCTAAGCCCTGATAAGTTTTTGCAGTAGCTGTAGTTGGTGTAGTTGCAGGAGCTGCTGTGCCGTTAACGGTAATTTTTTGTCCAACATAGATCATACTAACGTTTTTGATCTGTGGATTAAGAGCGGCAAGCTGCTTAACCGTAAGCTTATACTTTGCAGCTATTTTCCAGAATGCATCGCCGGATACCGCTGTGTATACCTGACCTTTAACAGTTGGTACTGGTGCTTTTGTGGTAGTCACAGGGGCTACTGGAGTAGTGGTCGTTCCTTCCACCCAAGCAGGTGAAGCGGTCGTAACTGTATCAGCTGCAAATGATGGTATTGCTGAAACTAAAACTAACGACAGCATAAGTAATAGGGCTAAGGATCTTGCTAATCTTTTCTTCATATGAGACTCCTCCTATAAAATTTTTATCAATCAAGTTTTGCCCATTATGAGAATACTTTTGCAAAATTGACTAATGTCTAAATATTAACACAATTTTCGAATAATTCAACTGTTTCCCCAAAATATTTTGGATTTTATCAGGCCCGGATCAAATATATTTGCACGGAAAACACTAAATTAATTAAATAAGCCGTTGTCACTTAAAGCGGTGTCAACGGCTTATAATAATCTGTCGAAATTCATCGAATAAAAGTAGGGTTACTTAGGCATGAAGAGAAAAGTTTTCTTAAGAGTTAAATATATATCTATTTTAGAGTCCAGACGGTATTTCCCTTAAGTATGGTCTCAAGTACTTTTGTTTTATCAATATCAAGAGGATTAATATCAAAGAGATTCTGATCAACTATTATGAAATCTGCATTTTTCCCGGTCTCAATGCTGCCAGTTGTATCTTCTCTGAAATTCTGAAACGCAGCATTGATCGTGTAGGCTTTGATCATATTATAAAGGGATACACGTTCTTTTGGATCAAGCAACCATTTGGGATCGTCGATATTTGTAATATCATCTACGCCATAAAACTCGGCGTTTTCAAGATTTCGTGTTACGCCGACTTCGATGGCCCAGAAGGGATTTGGAAAAGGCGTAACACTATGATCAGAAGAGCCCACTAGGAGGGCGCCAGCGTCAATAAAGGACTGCATTGGATATTCCGTATCGGCCCTGGCAGTTCCCAGCAGAGGCTGATCAACAACTTCCCACCAATAAGGCTCTTTGAAAGCCCAATATGGCTGAAGATTGGCAATGACCTTCATTTCTGCGAAGCGAGGAATATCTGATTCTGCCACAAGCTGAAGATGAGTGATGACATTTCTATAATCTCCTTCGCCGTTTTGCTCAAGGGCATAAGCCATAGCGTCCAGAGTCTCAGTCGTAGCAGCGTCACCGATTGAGTGAACGTGAATCTGAAGGCCTTTAGAGTTTGCTAAGGCAAAAGCTTTGCTCAAGTTTTCAGGAGTCCAGAGTGGAATGCTGACGAAATCGGCTACCTGATTTGCAGGCGCTTCATAAGGCTTGGACAGATAACCCGTCACGCCTTCAACTACGCCATCAGCAAAAAATTTAACGCTGGTGGTTTTATAGAATTCAGTGCTATAGGCATCTCTATTTACGACAGCTTGCTCGATTTGAGGGATATAATCACTGTTTGGATCCATGACTGTATTTTTATTGACATAAAGCTTAAGTTCGCCGTTTTTATCCATTTCTACAAATGGATCCTCAACAACAGCACTCGTGATGCCGGAGCCCATATCGGTAATTCCGACATAGCCCAGGCTATGAAGGTATTCCTGGAAAGAGACATAGGCTGTCTTGCGTTGTTCGGGGGTAAATTCCTGGGAGGGAGTTAGTTCTATGGCTAATTCCTTTAAAGTGCCCCACAGCTCGCCGTTTGCTGTTTTCTCTATAACGCCGCCAGCTGGGGATACAGTATCTTTTGTAATTTTAAAATAGTCGAAAGCAGCACTATTCAGCCATCTAATATGACCGTCATAGGAGCTGATGATGATTGGTTTATCGCTTATGGCATCCAGCCGCTCTTTTTTAGGTCCTTTTGACACTTCTTCTCCGGTAAAAGCACCGATGGAGAATCCATCACCATAGTAAAATGCCATATCCGAATGAGATTTCACAAATTCTTCAATGGTGGCCATGGTGTCTGCCTCAGTAAGAACGCCATTCAAGTTAATTTGAAAAAGTTCTGAAAGCATAGTGCCTGGAGCATGGAGGTGAGAATCCGTCATACCGGGCAGCATCATTTTGCCTGCCAGATCAACGACTTCAGTGTTTTTGCCCACATAGGCTTCGACGTCTGCGGTAGTGCCTACAAAGCTGATGAGACCGTCTTTAACTGCAACAGATTCGTAAATGCTGTCTCCGGTGTCTGCCGTGTAAATTACGCCGTTTTTCCAAACCTTATCCGCTACTTTGTCTGAAGTGCAACCAGAAAAAACAGTGCTCAGAAGTAAAACAGCAAGAAGAACTGACAAAAATTTCATTTTTTTCATAATTAAAATCCTCCCACAATAAAAATAGTGTCAATTAATGGAATAATATAGTATTTTACAAGGGCCTTCAATCACAGACTTGCTTAAAAATACTCACAGAGTTGTTGTTTTATTGCTCCAAACACACCAGGCCAGGACAGAACTGATGACGATGACCCCACCAACAAGGGCATAGAAGCCTGGCCTTTCTCCGGCAAAGATAAAAACCCATAGTGGATTGAGCAAAGGTTCGATGGCACTAATTAAAGAGCAGGCAAGGGGTGAGCACTTTCTGATGGCAATACCATATAAGATATAAGGAATGCCAAGCTGAAAAACACCTAAAGCAAAGATACATAGAACTGCGCCTGTTGTTATAGGCGTAGGATATAAAAAAATAAAAGGTATGCCTATGACGGCAGTAATAAGATGACCAAGAAGAATTCCACTCATGCGCGATTTTTCATCAGCCCTGCCTGTTGTAATAAACATGGAGGCGAAAAATAGACCGGCCACTATGGCAAGCACATTACCCAGCATATAGCCTCCGGAAAGCTTGTCGAAAAAAAACAAAGATATGCCGAGTGTCGTTACAGTAACGGCAAGAATATCCCCCAACCTAAACTTTTGACGGAATATGAGTGCGGAAAGCACTAAGATAAATATTGGCGCTGTATACTGCAGAACAATAGCGTTGGCCGATGTTGTAAGCTTATTGGCTGCTATGAAAAAAATAAAGGTACCCGATAGGAAAACGCCGCTTAATATAGAAAAGCGGTTAATGACAAAGCCAATCTTGATCGAGCGCATATAAATCAAGAAAACGCCAGCCGAAATCAGGCTGCGCACTCCGGCAATGACCAGCGGATGCCAAGGGATCAATTTGATGAAAATACCCGCTGTGCTCCACAGCGTTGCACATAGAAGCATGGCCAATATAGCACGGGTTTTTGAATTACTTACTAAAATGACAATTACCTCTATTCTGCAGGAGGCGCTGACGCTTGCGCCATCGTTGAAACATTGATTACTTCATAGCTCTTGGCATCTGTTCCGATTTTTGACGATTTACTCAGCGTGCCTGTTACTTCTATATAAATATGGTCAGTCTTTGTCGTATCGTTAATAAGCTTTGCAGCTTCTATCTGTCCAGCGGACTTATTTGGAGCAAAGTTCCCATCAAAGTAATAAAATTGATAGTTGCCATCATTTTTCTTTATAGCAATTCCATAACCACTAGCAGCGCAGGATTCCATCAGAAGACAGTCCTTGTTGTCCTCCCAGGGATTTTCATAGGCGATGAAACAATCCTGATCTATGAAATAGCCACTGAAATTCTGCAGAACCTCTTTATCAACTGGAACTGTTGCGCTTTCAACTGTTGAAGAAATGGTTATGCTTTCTGTTGTTGGAAGAGCAGAACCAAGGGAGTCGCCTATTGATTCGTCGCTTGTTTTTGCGCCGAGTAAACCCAGACTATAAAGAGACATTAAAACAAGAATAAGTAACAGAATACCTAAATAAGCAATTGATTTAATAGAAAAAAAGTTCTTCATAATCAGGGCCTCCTATAGATGTTACTATTCGGTCATTCCCGTTGCAGATAGAATCAGATAGGAGAAACCATCTGCTGCAGTTTTAAAATCCCCATTCATTTTGCCGGTGACGGAGATCGCAATATGATCTTTTTTAACAGTATCATTTATTAATTGTACGGCTTTTGCCTGCGAATTGGTTGCATTAGGTGCAAATGCGCCATCGAAATAATAGAATCTGTAGGAACCATCATTTTGAGCAACGGCAATCCCGTAGCCAGTAGCGGCACAGGTAGGCATTTGTAGGCAGACTTTAGTATCTGATCCCGGGACGGGTTTTTTTACAAAACAATGTTCATCCATGATATAGCCAGTAAGGGTCTGGTTGGAAGCATTCATTGTCGAAAAAGACCTTGCCTTTTCTAGGGCAGCCACTGCCTCTCCGCGAAGGATTATTCCCTGAGGCTTGAAGCTCCCATCCGGATAGCCGGTCATAAGACAAGCAGTGGCAACGGCTCCAACTGAACCGTCACTCCATTTTATGCTAGCTATATCAGATAATTTGCTAATGCCATCTTTATTAGCTTGAAGTTTGCTAATATTTGCGATAATGACGGCTGCTTCTTCTCGGCTAATTGGACGATCTGGCTTCATGGTGCCATCAGCATAACCAGAAATATATTTAGCCGCTGCTGCTTTCGTTAGAACATCAAAATACCAGGCATCAGTTTTAACATCAGAAAATTGAGTTGGCATTTCGGCTGTATATCCAAAAGCGTTATTGACGATAGACATGAATTCAGCCCTTGAAATAGTGGCATCCGGCTTAAAAGTGCCATCTGGATAGCCGCTTACTATTCCTTTGTCTAACCAGCCCTGAATCTGATTTTTTGCCCAATGGGATTCGATATCAGAAGGAGAAGCTGCAAAAGAGCTCTGTGGTGCGAGAATAAGAAGCATGCAAATCAACAGTGAAAAAAACAACCTGATTTTTTGATTTTCAGATACATTTGTCATAGAGAATTCCTCCTTCTTAAAATGAAAAAACTTGAAAGCAAAGATTAGATAATTATTATAGTTCGGAATCTTTATACCTAGCATTGTATCAAAAATTACGTGTATAGTCTATTGGGGTTTGCCATAAACAAATCGGAGCTTTAGTCGATAATATAAATGTACAAATTAACAAAGATTGGTTTTTTCGGTTTGTTTATTATGAATGATGAAGGGTGTGCTGAATATGAATATTTCCTCAAGTACTTCCAAAACCACTAGTACAACTTCTACTTCCAGCAATACTGACCAGATTACAAAATTGCAAAAGCAGAAGTTAGAGATACAAAAGCAGCTACAAAAAGTCAACACCAGTTCAGATGATGAAAACACGAAGAGCACTAAGGTCAAACAGCTCCAAATGCAAATTCAAAATCTTGATAATCAAATTCTGAACCTCCAGGAAAAGAATTCTCAAAGCACCCAGGCTCAGCAACCTGATGTTTCCGCCGCCATAAAAATGCCTCCACAAGGAGCAAGGCCCCCCCAAGGAATGCAAGGAGTGAGGGGATTAAGGCTGGATGTCAGGGTCTGATTGACCCTCAACTAGTTTAAAAACAAAAGAATTGCAGCAAAAATATTATGCTTCTATAGGAATGGAGTGCACACTAAGTGTTAGACACAATCTAGCATTTGGAGGTGCATTTTGTATTTATTGATAAACAATAAATAAATGTTGACAAACAATAATAAATTTACATATACTAAACATGAAATTTGCGTATAGAAAGGAAAAATATCATGTGGAATCCCTCTAAATCAGTTATTCTATCTTCTCTATGTACCAAAGCTGTCATTGTTCTTGTGTTGGGCTTCGCTCTTGCTGTACCTTCACTGGTAGGCAGCTACTTGTCCTATACACTTAAAAATGTCGAACTGTTAACGCCTCTTCTGATTACCATATATGCTTGCTGTTTGCCTGCCATGCTTGCACTTTTAAATCTTGACCGGTTGTTAGCGAATATCAAAAAAGACTTTGTATTTACTGAGAACAATGTAAAACACCTGCGCATCATCTCTTGGTGCTGTTTTGCTGTGGCCCTTGTTTTAGCGATATCAGGATTTTATTACATTTTATTTTTAATGATTGCTGTAGCGGCGGCTTTCTTTGGGCTCATACTCAGAGTTGTTAAAAACGTCATTGAGCAAGCCATGATCATAAAAAACG
>JANYJS010000066.1 GCA_025361765.1 Bacillota bacterium | reverse complement strand
TCGGAACTGCCTTTAATGGTCTCTCTGTAGGCTATTTTCTGATCTACAAGGTGAACGGCTACCCCAAATTTTTCTTTAAGCTTGGCGCAAATAATACCAATCTGAATATCTCCCTGCCCGCCAATCAAGGTCTGGTGAGTTTCCGTATTTCTTGTCATAACGAAGGATGGATCTTCTTCCATTAGTTTATGAAGGCCGGAACTGATTTTCTCTTCGTCTCCCTTGGCTTTTGGTTCAACCGCCATATATAATGAGGGTTCCGGGAATTCAAGGGGTGGATATTTGATGAAGTGGGCCTTTTCGCATAGGGTATCGCCAGTCTGAGTAAACTGAAGCTTAGAAACAGCTACAATATCTCCAGCTGAAGCGCTTGAGGTTTCCTCCTGATGCTTTCCTCTTAAGAAGAACATGGATCCCAGTTTTTCTGATTTCTCAGCTCTGGCGTTGAAAACTTCTGTCCCGGCGGATATTTTACCTGAAATCACTTTCATGATGGAGATTTTACCTACGAAGGGGTCGGCTACGGTCTTAAAAACGAAAGCGGACATAGGTCCCTGTTCGTTGCATTTTCTGATAACTTCTGCGCCCTTGGCATCTTCGCCCACATACTCTGAATGTTCAGTTGGATGAGGCACGTCTTTAAGCAAAACGTCCATAAATTCCTTAATACCTTTGCCTTCAAGTGCAGAAGCTGTAAGGATTGGAACGATGGTTCCTGTGGCTATGCCTTTTGCCAGGCCATGATGAAACTCTTCTTCTGTGAAAGCTTCGCCGGCAAAATATTTCTCCAGTAGCTCTTCGTCGCTTTCAGCAACAGCTTCAGTCAAAGCTTCTCTGACCTCATCAGAAATAGGGTCAGTAAACTGTACTAAAGTAGGGCCAAATTTATCTTTTAACTCCGCAAGTGTTTTTTCAAGATCCGCATTTTCCTTATCCATTTTATTGATTAAGATAAATGTGGGCATGCTAAACTGCTTGCAGGATTTCCATGCTTTTTCAGTACCAACCTGAACGCCAGCTGAAGCGTCAACAACTATGACAGCACCTTCAGATGCGCGAAGACCGGAATTGACTTCCCCGATGAAATCAAAATAACCAGGTGTATCGATGAAGTTGATTTTAACATTTTTCCATTGTACTGGTACTACGGCTGTGCTTATTGAGTATCCCTTTTCTATTTCCATTTTGTCATAATCAGAGGTGGTATTACCATCTTCGACTTTTCCCATTCTGTTAATGACTCCTGTGGCAAACAGTGCGGCTTCAAGTAGTGTGGTTTTACCACAACCGCCGTGTCCAACAAGTGCAACGTTTCTTATATTGTCGCTCGTATAGCCTTTCATAATCCGCTTCCTCCCAAATTTTATTTTAGCATAGCAACGTCATTATAACATTCCATAAAAAAAATAGCAAAAATAAATTTTGCTATTTTTATGTCTAATTAATCTTTTCAATCGAGCCTTTTTTTATGGGATTTTGTTTTTATTTTTTCTGCAAAGCGCCTTAAAGCAAAGGCTTTGGGAACATCTAAAAACAAAGTTTCTAAAGGGTTTCTTTCCCCATTCTGGCTATAACCGGAAGTCTCGCCGCAATAAAAGTGATGATGAATGCGAAGACCAGTCGGCCTAATGAAATCACCCAGATGTTGGCACCGGCAACGCCAAAAAGCAAGGTTGTCTCGATGATGCCATGGCAGATAAACAGGAAGGTACCGATCAACACGAAATCTTTTTTTGGAATAGGGGTTTTATCATTGATTTCAATGAGGGTTCCTGCACCGTAAGTAAGACCCATAACAACGCCAATCAGCAAGGGGAAAAGGGACTGCTTTTCCATACGCAGTGCTCCTGATAGAAATTTCAGCTTATCCGCCAGTTTCTCTACCAGGTTATAGGCCATAAGAATTTCAATCATAATCATGAGCGGGATTAAAACTTTCAGGAAACTGAATGTAATGCCGATGCTCCCAAATAGAATTTCTTTTAAAATTGGTTGAATCATTTCTACCATGATAGGAGCACCCCCATCCAGCCGATTAATAATCCAATGAGGATGGCCATGACAAGCCTAAGGGTTGTGAACTTCACAAAATTCAGACCGACCTTTTGGGCTATGGCTGCTTCTACAGGCACGCTGTGGGCCACAAGTACAATCATTGCCACAGTGGTGATTTGCGCAGCTGTCAAATTCAGCTGTGACAGGACGGCAATTGTGCCGTATTCATCTGTGAAAAAGCCCGTAATAATGGGTATGATGGCGTCCCCAGGCAGGTTAAACAGCTTCATGGCTGGCGAAAATAAATCCTGAAGCAATGCCATGCCCGGCGAGTATCTAAAGATCACGACGAGGGCGTAGATTGGAAGGACAATTTTAAGCAGCATAAATGCTGTTTTAATAGCCTTTATAAATCCAGTTTTGACCGCAGCAACCAGCATTTTAAAACTCCGCTGTCTTTGGCGTTCTTGGGAACGGCTGCACATCTCTGATGTTGGCCATTCCTGTTACATACATTATGATTCTTTCAAAGCCAAGGCCGTAGCCAGCATGATAAGCTCCGCCATATTTCCTAAGGTCCAGATACCACCAATAGTCTTCTTTTGATAGTCCCATATCATTCATTCGCGCAACCAATCTGTCGTATCGCTCTTCTCTTTGACTGCCCCCGATGATTTCTCCAACTCCCGGCACCAGAAGATCCATGGCTGCCACGGTCTTTTCATCTGGATTCATGCGCATGTAAAAGGCTTTGATATCTTTTGGATAGTCGGTAACAAAGACGGGCTTTTTAAAGATTTCTTCTGTCAAATAGCGCTCATGCTCCGTCTGAAGATCGATACCCCATGAAACTGGGTACTGAAACTCCTTATCTGATTTTTTAAGCAGTTCAACGGCCTCGGTATACGTCACTCTGCCAAAATCCGACGCCGCAATATTATTTAGCCGCTCAATAAGACTTTTGTCCATGAATTCATTGAAAAAAGCCATCTCCTCAGGAGCATTGACTAAAACATAATTGATGATGTATTTGATCATGGCTTCAGCAAGTTGCATATTGTCTTCTAGATCAGCAAAGGCTACTTCAGGCTCTATCATCCAAAATTCGGAAGCATGCCTTGCGGTATTGGAGTTTTCTGCCCTAAATGTCGGTCCAAAAGTATAAACCTTTCTGAAAGCAAGGGCGTAGGCCTCAGCTTCAAGCTGACCACTAACCGTTAGGCTGGTCTCCTTGCCAAAGAAATCTTCGGAGTAAAGGATTTTGCCCAGATCATCCTTCGGCGGGCAGTTCATATCAAGGGTAGTCACCCGAAACATTTCTCCTGCACCTTCGCAGTCATTTCCGGTAATGATGGGCGTATGCACATACACAAAGCCTTTTTCCTGAAAAAATTTATGAATGGCAAATGCCACCAGTGATCTGACACGAAAAACGGCAGAAAAAGTGTTGCTTCTTGGCCTTAAGTGGGCTATTTCTCTTAAAAACTCAAGACTGTGTCTTTTTTTCTGAAGTGGGTAATCCGGCTCTGAAGCCGCATCAATGACGATGTTAGTCGCTTTGATTTCAAATGGTTGCTTAGCTTCAGGCGTCAGTTCGAATTTTCCAGTGACAGAAATTGCCGCCGCAACACCGGCTTTTGCTATTTCTTCAAAATTAGAAATAGCCTCTTCTTCGTAAACCACCTGGATGGATTTGAAGAAGCTACCGTCATTTAGTTCGATAAATCCAAATTTGTTGGAGCTCCTGTTGGTCCTGATCCAGCCACGAATACGTAGGGTTTGCTCGCTATAATCTGATGCAGACCGATATAGCTCTTTGACTAAAATATCCTTCATAGATATCAATCCCTTCCTGTTTAAAGTTTAAAAAAACGGGAGGTGACCTGTAGCCACGTCCCGTTTACATTTTAATATTTTTATCTGTCTTGAGGCTTCATCGTTGGAAAAAGGATGATGTCCCGTATTGAAGGAGAGTTGGTCAGCAGAATGATGACTCTGTCGACGCCGATTCCAAGACCACCAGTTGGCGGAAGTCCAACCTCAAGTGCATTGACAAAATCTTCATCCATTGGATGAGCTTCATCGTCTCCGCCGTCGAGCTGAGCCTGCTGCTCCACAAAACGTTGCTTCTGATCAATAGGATCATTCAGTTCCGAAAACGCATTGGCGATTTCCCAAGTATTGATAAAGGCTTCAAACCTTTTGGTTCTTCTCGGATCATCCGGATCCCTTTTAGCAAGGGGAGAGATTTCGACTGGGTGATGGGTAATGAAGGTCGGTTGCATCAGGTACTCTTCACAGTACTCTTCAAACAGGGCGTTAATCACAAGCCCTCTAGACATTTTCTCGACACCCTCAATATGATGTTTTCTTCCTGCTGCTCTTGCTTCTTCATCTGTATTAATTTTG
>JANYJS010000127.1 GCA_025361765.1 Bacillota bacterium | reverse complement strand
TTTAAAAAACGCCATAATTCATATCCTCCTAAATTTCTCTTATTGTTTTAAATTAATATAACCGCTCATTCAGCGGTTTCGGTTTCTTCTGTGAGATCAATTTCGTAAACATCATAGACCTCATCAGGTTTTGGATTTAGTTTTGTGGACAGATATTTTTCAATATTAAAGGTATTTCTTTTGTCAAAGTCGGATAAGTGTATGTACTGTGGGTGCTTAGTAATATCGTACTTTTCCGAGAGAAACGGGCGAACACCTCTAAGTTGTAAAATGCACTTGCCGCCATCCATTACAGCAAGCTCATCCATGCTCATAAGCTCCTTTCCCAGCTTTTGATAATTAAGCCCATAACTCCTTTGCGTACCTCTGGTGTCGGAAGTATTGAACATATCAATGGTTTCCTTGCCAAGGGTTTCAGATAAATCCTTGAGGGTAGTTTTTTCCTTGCCTCCAAGAAAAATCATGCTGTCACAGTTGCCGATAATGGTATCAGCATTGTCTTTGTAGAGAGCCTTTAACTGGCTTTGTGCCTGCAATACAAGACAGGCTGAGATTTCACGACTACGAATGGTTGCCATGAGTTTTTCCAGTTTCGGTATTTGTCCGATATTTGCCGCCTCGTCAATCAGGCAGCGCACATGAACGGGCAGTCTACCGCCGTATACATCGTCAGCCTTATCGCACAAGAGATTGAACAGTTGTGTGTATGCCATGGATACCAAAAAATTAAAGGTGTCGTCAGTATCGCTGATGATAATAAACAGGGCGGTCTTTTTATCTCCCAAGGTATCAAGCTCCATTTCGTCGTAAGCAGTAAGCTCACGCAGCTCTTTAATGTCAAAGGGAGCAAGCCTTGCACCGCAGCTAATAAGAATGCTCTTTGCTGTTTTACCTGCGGCTAATTTGTACTTCTTGTACTGCCTTAGAGCAAAATGTTGTGGGTCTTTTTTCTCTAAAGCGTCAAACATGAGATCAACTGGATTTTTAAAATCCTCATCATCTTCACGCACCTCCGAAGCGTTGATAAACTCAATAAGGGTTGAAAAATTTTGCTCATTTTCAGGAGCCTCAAAGTAAATATAGCCAATGAGTGCGGTATAGAGCAAGGTTTCTGCCTTTACCCAAAAATCATCGCCTGTCTTGCCTTCGCCTTTGGTGTTGGCAATCAGGGTAGAGACAAGTTTCAGGATATCCTTTTCGCTTCGAAGATAGGCGAAGGGGTTATAATGCATGGACTTCTTGAAATTGATAGTATTGAGGATTTTAATTTTATAGCCATTACGGAGCAGCATTTTTCCACACTCTATCACGATACTACCTTTCGGATCTGTGACCACATAGGAACTGTGGCACTGCATTAAGTTGGGTTTTAGCCAAAACCTTGTTTTACCTGAGCCTGAACCTCCTACAATTAGCACGTTCTTATTTCTTGCGTGCTTTGGATTTTTTGGGCGGCTTGCCATGGTGAGGCTTTCTGTTTTTGTCAGTATTACATTGTTGTGTAATGAAGGGTCTACAAAGGGTCGAATATCCTCAGTGTTGCCCCATCTTGCAGAGCCGTACTCTATACCTTTTCGGTACTTTTTAGCGTTTTTCCCTTTGATATAAACAACAAGACGGAGTGTTGCTCCAAATAAAGCGCCTGCTAAAAGGTCTTGAGCGTTCAGACTCGGCAATGGGTTTTCAAAAGCTTTGACTAAGCCATCCGTCAGATTTAACACTTTACCGGCCAAGTCATAGCCTGTCGCAAGCTGCCATGCCTGCGATACCTTTGTAAATAGCAGGGCCAATAGTAGGTATGGAATGTTCAGAATAAGGAGCTTTTTTATCTTTGTGTTCATCTGAATTGCTCCCTATCTTTGTTCTTTACCTTGTCTGAAATGGTGTTTTTCAAAAGCTCGGTAAACTTTCTGAGTTGTGCAAGCACTGAAGGACGTGCTGCTTTTTTTACAGCAGTGGCAGTAAACTCGGTAAAGGCAGCAGTGATGGCGTCGGCATCTCGCCCTTTGAAAAACACAATGTACTTAGGGGGAATCAAGCTTTTGTCTTTTTGCACTGCGAAATCCACGCCGTATTTTCTTGCCACACGTTCAAAGATCTTGATGTTCTTATCGGTTATTTCAATACTTGTCATGCCTTGATTTTGTCTGGCAAGGGATTTAACGCTTTGCTTTCCGTGGGGGATTTTAGGACTGGCACGGCTTTTGTTTTTATTTTTCTGTGCATCCATG
>JANYJS010000092.1 GCA_025361765.1 Bacillota bacterium | reverse complement strand
AAGCAGATGGCTGCGCCTAATGCTGGAGCAATCAAATATCTGAACCAGTGCTTTGCATCTCTTTGTTTTCCCCTGACGAAGTAATGGGCTATTACGGACAGATTGACCATGGCAAACCCCTGAATTCTGCGCACATTATTATGCTTATCATTCGTGCTCACTTTAAAATTAACAACAGCAACTGTTATGATGTCTTTTTCATAGTTCATAATGCACCTCTCTTTCATTCGAATAGTTTGTCTTCATAATTAGATTAACCCGTCTTCTTAATTAGAATGCTTTATCTTCATTATACTAATATCTCATCTTCATAAATGGCTTTGCCATCCATAATTGTCAATTTGACTTTAGTGCTACGAATATCTTCGCCTTTTGTTTTAAAAAGATTCCTATCAAGTACCACAATATCCGCCAGTTTTCCGGCTTCAAGAGTGCCCAGTTCGTCCTCCCGATGGGTGCCGTAAGCTGAGCCATAGGTATATGCCTTAAGAACCTCCGCCATGGTCAGTTTTTGCTCGGGATTCCACCCACCAGTGGGCTGTCCGTCATTGTGCAGCCGGGTGACCGCTCTGTAAATCTCAAGGAAGGGATCATTGTCAACAACCGGGCAGTCGGTGCCGATGGCCATGACGCCTGCTGAATCAAGCAAGGATTTAAGTGGCCATAAATATTTGGTTCTTTCGCCGTTATACCTTGACAGGTAGGGATTGTCTTCAAATTTTTGGGTCAAGGCCAGATGCTCCGGCTGAACGCTGGGGATAATGCCAAGCTCCCTGAATCTTGGGATGTCGTTCGGATGAATGGACTCTATATGTTCGATGCCGTGACGGGCTTCATTTTTACCATACTTTTTAATTGCCTCTTCATAGCAGTCCAGGGCTATGCGCACCGCTCGGTCTCCACAGGCGTGAAGTCTGACCGAAAAGCCAAGTTTGTGGGCCTCAAGAACTTTTCTTCTAATGGCATCAAGATTACTGAGCTGGGTGCCCGTGTCTCCTTGTTTATCACTATACTCCTCAATCGTCAGCGCCGTATAAGTGGTTGGCACGCCATCTAAAAATTGTTTTAAGAGCGCAATCTTTCTTTTCTCACTGCAGTATTTCTCGCGCCATATTAAAGTCTCTTCAAGGTCGCCAAGCAAGTCCGCCGCGGAATGAATCCTAATGACCAGTTCTCCATCGTCTTCCAGCGCCTTGTAAGTTTCATAGTTTCCCATATTGACGCCAAAATAGGGTTGCATGTCATTGACCGAAGTGATGCCGAATTTGACAGCACTTTCCATGTATTTTTTGGCAAATGTCTTTTCCATATCCATGGAAAACTGAAGCGCATGAACAGCCACAAGCCCTAGAGCCGCCTCATAGAGAAAGCCTGACGGCTCACCGTTTTCAAGTCTATCGATATGCCCATAATCCGGATCCTTTGTATCTTTATCGATTCCACAAATTTCAAGTGCCTTACTGTTGACCCAGGCCCCATGAGCCTCCGCATTAACCAAAAATACTGGTCTATCAGGGACATATTGATCCAGGGAAAACTTTGTCGGCAGTTTCTTCTCATTCCAGAAAACATGGTACCAGTTAAAGCCAATCACCCAAGGGACATCAGGCATGGCCTCAGCTGATTCTCCCACCATTTTGGCCGCCTCTTCTTCAGTTTTGGCCTCTCCAAGATTGACAAAAGTTTTGTACATTCCCGCTAAAATGAGATGAGTATGGCTGTCGTAAAAGGATGACATGATGAGCGCATCCCCAAAATGCTGCACTTTTGTGTATTCGTCCTTATACGCTTCATAATTTTTCCCGCTATCCGAGACAGCCAGGATTTTGTTTTCTTTAATCGCTACAAATCCTGGCGTGGCTGTATCTGCCAGCCCAGTAAAAACAGCGTCACTTGTAATAATAAAATCTGCTTTTTGCATCGTCTTTTCTCCTTTCAGCTTTTATGCTGGGTAACAAATTCGGCGAAGGAGGCGAAGGACCAGTCATCGATCTCGCTGATATCCTCATTGACTTTCGTGAAGAAACATTTAGGAATTTCACTGCACTTAATGCTATCCTCAACACAGAGGTTACAGCCTTCATCATGATTCACCGGGTTGAAGGAACAAGTGTGGTCTGTACATGGGCAAAAATCCGAACTGGTTTTCATACAATTTCCTCTCTTTCTTTAAAATTCATTGTGAGCATTTCCTGATATATGCATTTTGAGTATTTCCTGATAGGAATCTACCCGTCGGCTATTTAAAAATGGCCGCTTAGCTCTGACTTCATTCAAAAGGTCAAGGTCCAGTTCACAGACAATGGCTTCGTCCACGGACGAGCCGCCGGAGGCCATGATCCTGCCATAGGGATCACTGACAAAGCTTCGGCCGTAAAAGGACATAAAGCCGCTGCCGTCTGTCGCTTCTTCTATGCCAAGCCTGTTTAGGGCCGCTATATAAAGGTTGTTATGGATGCCATGAGCCTTGACTGCATCTATCCAGTTTTGGCAGGTATCCAGCTCCGGATGATCAGGTTCAGCCCCAATAATGGAAGGATAAAAAATAAAATCTGCTCCCTTAAGTGCAAGGATCCTGGTTGGTTCTGGAAACCACTGGTCCCAGCAAATCAGTACACCAAAGGTCCCATATTTGGACTGAAACACCTGATAAGGTGAGTCCCCGGTCGTGAAATAGTATTTTTCAACATATTGAGGGCCTTCAGGAATATGATGCTTTCTATAAGTGCCAAGATTTGTCCCATCGGCGTCGAAGACCACAGCGCTGGTGAAATAAACACCGTCCATGGCGTATTCGAAAATGCAGCATATGATGACCACAGAAAGCTCAACAGCCAATTCCTGCATTAGGTTTGTCGTCGGCCCTGGTACAGGCTCGGCCCAGTCATATTTGGTGTAATCCACAGTCTGACAAAAATACTGGGTGGTAAACAATTCCTGAGTACAGATAATTCTGGCGCCCTGGGCAGCTGCTTTTCTGATCAGATGAACCGCTTTTTCTATATTCGCATCTCTG
>JANYJS010000062.1 GCA_025361765.1 Bacillota bacterium | reverse complement strand
TGCAAATTGGGTGAGCTAATGGCAGTGGAAATCTACAAATCATAGATTTGTGATTTCTGTGCACAAGTTCACCTACAATTTGCTATGCAAATTGGGTGAGCTAATGGCAGTGGAAATCTACAAATCATAGATTTGTGATTTCTGTGCACAAGTTCACCTACAATTTGCTCTGCAAATTGGGTGAGCTAATGGCAGTAGAAATCTACAAATCATAGATTTGTGATTTCTGTGCACAAGTTCACCTACAATTTGCTATGCAAATTGGGTGAGCTAATGGTGGAGGTTATGGAATATGGGAAAAGAATTATTACTCAAAACCTTAAGACACGAGCAAACGACAGAAATACCTTGGGTGCCCTTTGCTGGGGTTCATGCGGGAAAATTGAAAGGCTATACCGCTAGCGAAGTGTTGAAGGACGCCGACAAGCTTTTTGCCTCTCTCATGGAGGTCAAAAAACTTTATGCACCTGACGGCATGCCTGTGGTCTTTGATCTTCAGGTAGAAGCTGAAATTTTAGGCTGTGATCTTCTGTGGGCCGATTATAATCCCCCCTCAGTAAAGTCCCATCCTCTGGCAGGAGAAAAGACTCTGCCTTGTAGCTGCCAAATCCCAACGGCTGATTCGGGCAGAATTCCCATGATTACCGATGTCATGAGAAGAATGAAGGCGGCGGTCGGCGATGAAGTGGCTTTATACGGCTTGATCTGCGGCCCATTTACTTTAGCGTCCCATCTTCGGGGCAGCGAGATTTTCATGGATATGATCAAAGATCAGGACTATGTTAAAAATCTCATCGAGTTCTGTGCCGAAGTTTGCATCAAAATGACGGACTTTTATATCGAAGCAGGCATGGATGTTATCGCCGTCGTTGATCCTCTGGTTAGTCAGATTTCGCCAAAGCATTTCGAAGCCATGCTTTCGGATTCCTTTAAGGCTGTCTTTGACTACGTCAGAAGCAAGGGGGCTTATTCATCCTTCTTCGTATGCGGTAACGCAACAAGGCAAATAAAAGTCATGTGCGACACTAACCCAGACTGCATCGCGGTGGATGAAAACGTCAATTTACACGATGCCAAAGCAATCACAGATCAGTACAATATCGCCATCGAAGGAAATATTCCACTGACTACCACCATGCTTCATGGCAATCAGCAGGACAACATGAAAGGCGTCATAGATCTGATTGACAGCCTCGACCATCACAATCTGATCATCAGCCCAGGCTGCGATATGCCTTATGACATTCCGCTGGAAAACACCATTGCGGCTGCGCAGGCGGTTAAAAGACCAGATGATGTTAGAAAAATGATCGAGAATTATGAAGCCGTAGAGGATGACATGGACGTTGAGATTCCGGATTACAAGAATCTGGACAAAGTCCTGCTTGAACTCTTTCTATTGGATCCAGAGCAATGCGCAGCGTGCACTTATATGCTAAACAGCGTTGTTGATGTCTATGATGAAATAAGGGATATCGCCGACTATGCTGTGTATAAATACACTGTAAAGGAAGACATAGCGAGAACGAAAAAAATGAAGCTGACCAATCTTCCGACCATGTGCATTAACGGTGATATCAAGTGGGTGTCCATCATACCAGACAAAGAGGAACTGATTTCTGAAATCAGAAAATATTCAGCAAAATAAAGTCGCTAAAACGTGGATAAGAACAGTTAAATACAAGCAATGCAAAGGGCGGCGTAAAGTTTTATACATATTTGCATAAGGCTTGATAATTTGTTGGCAAAGTGATATTATTTCATTGTAGTGTTCAATGAAGTTAAAAATTTATCACAAAGCTAACTTTCTTGAAGGAGGATCAAATGAATAAAGAACAAATTTTTCGCGCTGCTCATGAATCGATCATGGAGTGCGACGAAGATAAGGCTCTTTCCGCCATTGGAGAGGCCAAGGCTCAGGGACTTGATCTCATTGAGCTTTTAGGCATGGGTTTTGGCTCTGGGATCAGAGAACTCGGTGACCTTTTCGGCAGGGGAGAAATATTTCTGCCTGAATTGATTTACTCAACAGAAGTCATGAAAAGGGCTACAGAAGAGATCGAAGCCAACATTGAACTGTCGGATATGCCTAAAAAGGGCAGAATGGTTATAGGTACGGTAGCTGGAGATGTCCATGACATCGGCAAAGGAATCGTAGCCTCTCTGGTTAAAAGCAATGGAATCGAAGTCTTTGACCTAGGGAGAGAAGTTCCGGCTCAGACCTTCATCGACAAAGCCGAGGAATATGGTGCTGACTTCATTGGCAGCAGCGCGCTGCTCACCACGACGATGACAGAACAAAAGAAAATTGAAGATTTGCTGCGTCAGCAGGGTCTTCGTGACAAATACAAAACCATGGTCGGCGGGGCGCCGGTCACCAAGCGCTGGGCAGAAAAAATCGGAGCGGACGCTTACTGCGAAGACGCTGCGGATTCAGTACGTATGGTTCTTGAGTGGGTCGAGTCAAAATAGTAGGGCAGGCAAATCTTTATGGAAGGAAGTATGATAGATGAGTGAAGATAAGAAGTTTTTCACCCGTATGGGCGATGGTTCTGTCGTTTATATGACTGAAGAAGAAATCAGAGAAGATATCAAGGATGGTGTCGCGGACGCTGCCAGCAGGGGCAAAATACCTCCCCTTTCCGAGGCGGAGATGGAGCGCATATATGAGATCGTGACCATGCCAGGAAATGTAGTAGGCGTAGAGCACGGTAATGAAATCGTTTCAACCAATGACTCAGGCTCGGATAAAGTAGGAGCAAAGTGTGGCGTTCCAGTGGAGCGGACTACACAGGCCCTCATTCATGAGCGCGTTCTAGGCTGTGACTCAGTAGACATTGGATTTAGGGACTACAATTATAAAACCGCCAAAGGCGTAGTTGAGCACGAGGCGTTCGCTGTCAGAGGCGCTCTAAACATTACGGCTATGCCAATTTTTTACGGCGCTATGACGAATCTGGGTTTTTATACAAAACCTGATGGCCCCGTAGACAACTGGGCAGAATTACTGCCTCAGGGCAAGATCGCGGAAGCTTTAGCTGCTCAAGAAGAAGCGGTGGAGCACGCTGTAAAGGATGTTGTTTATGTTGCGGAGCAGATGCATAAGGTCGGAGCCGATGCTATGAATCTTGATACCTCCGGTGCAGCTGGCGACGCAGACTTTCTGGCAGCCCTAAAAGCTACCGAGATTATCACCCAAAGATTTCCCGGCTTGGCCGTCGAAATCGGCATGGCAGGAGAGTTTGTTCTTGGTATGCATGGCAAACTGACCTATGACGGCGTGAGATTAGCAGGTCTATACCCGCATAAACAGGTTAAACTGGTCGAAAAAGCAGGGGCATCCATTTTTGGAGCTGTAGTCAATACAAACTGCAATATGACTTTCCCCTGGAATATCGCTAGAGTGTGCACATTTATAAAAGCAACAGTAGAAGCAGCGGATATTCCGGTTCATGCCAATGTGGGCATGGGCGTCTGTGGCATCCCGATGTGTGAAATATTACCCAGCGACGTCGTGTCAAGGGCAGACAAATGCATGGTGGAAATCTGCAAAATAGACGGTTTCTAGCTAGGCGTGGGGGATCCCCTTGGTACAGAAGCGACTCATGCAATTGCTGCAGGAATGGGTGGAATACGAACAGCCGGAGATCTGGTTTTACGTATGCAGCTCACTCATAAGATGAAAATCAATGAGGCAAAAAAGTATGTAGCAGAAAGATTGGGCGTTTCGGTCATTGAGCTTGCTGATGTCGTACGCATGACAGAAGTGAGAGAAGATTTGGGCATTGGTATTCAGGAGCCTTTCAACGGCGCTAACGTAGGTATGGAAGCGAAGTTCAGGATTTCCGAGGTGCTGGGACAAAAAATCAACTCAGTAGAACGTTTCAAAGAAAGAGCTGGATTAAATAAATAAACAGCTAAAAAATATGACAACAAACAAATAAGTAAACTAACGAGTGTAGCAACTAACAATTACTGCAACTCACAAATAAAGCATTCTATGCGAAAACCGGCTTAAAAGGGGTTTTTGCATAGAAGGCATTTAAAATTTAACTCTGATGAACTTACTAAAAAGAATGAACCCTTCAAGTACACAACAGCGTGACCTTCTGCTTCAATGAAAATTGGGGTGTAGTGATATCATAATCAAAATACTAAATAAGAGGAAGAAGGTGAAGGTAAGCTTATTTAAAACGATAATTTTGGAATAAATTATAGTTTAATTTAGTAAGGAGTGGTTTAAAAATGAGCAATGTAACTCAAGATACCGGCGATACCAAGCTGCATCGCGGTATAAAATCAAGACAACTTAGCATGATCGCTATCGGGGGAGCTATAGGGACAGGTTTATGGTTTGCCAGTGGAGGCGCTATTTCATCTGCAGGACCTGGCGGTGCCCTGTTTGCATTCGGTCTAATGGGCATTATCGTATTTTTTATGATGTCATCTCTTGGAGAAATGGCAACTCAGCTTCCTTTGGTTGGTTCTTTTGAAGCTTATGCCAACAGATTTATCGATCCTGCCTTCGGCTTTGCAGTAGGCTGGAACTACTGGTTCTCATGGGCTATCACAGTTGCTGCTGAATTTGTAGCTGCTGGCCTCATTGTTAAATTCTGGCTGCCGGATATGCCGGTTACTGTGGTTGCAATGATTTCGTTTGCAATATTAATGGTTTTAAATTTAATCTCAACCAAGTCCTTTGCAGAAGCAGAGTACTGGTTTGCTGGAATCAAGGTTGTTACAGTCATCATCTTCCTGGTTGTCGGTTTCCTGATGATCGTTGGAATCATGGGCGGACACAGCGTTGGATTCCAAAACTGGACTCTTGATGGCGGGGATGCTGGTAAAGCACCATTCGTTGGCGGGTTTGCCGCTATGATGTCGGTCTTCCTCATCGCCGGTTTCTCCTTCCAGGGAACAGAAATTGTTGGTCTGGCTGCTGCAGAAACTGAAGACCCAGCGAAGAATGTTCCTAAGGCTATCAAAAGCGTGTTTTGGAGAATATTATTATTCTACATAGGATCCATTTTCGTAGTTGGAACGCTGATTCCGTTCACCAGCCCTGACATTCTTGGCGGTGGCGTAGGTAACGTTGCAGCTTCCCCAATGACATTGGTATTCAAGAATGCTGGCTTTGCAGCCGCTGCTTCTGTAATGAACGCAGTTATTCTGACATCAGTTCTTTCCTGCGGTAACTCAGGACTTTATACTGCATCAAGAATGCTGCATGCTATGGCACTTAGAGGAAATGCTCCTAGATTCTTCTCAAAAGTAGCTAAAAACGGCGTACCAGTTTATGCAGTATGGGCAACCGGAGCAATCGCAGCACTTTCTTTCTTTGCATCTCTAGTTGGCGAAGGAAAAATATATGCCATATTCTACAATGCATCCGGTATTTCCGGTTTCATCATCTGGCTTGGCATAGCAATCTGTCACTATAGATTCAGAAGAGCTTGGGTCGCTCAAGGAAATAGAATTGAAGATTTAAAATACAAATCTAACTTCTATCCGTTTGGCCCAATTTTCGCTATGATCACGATTACGATTGTTATCTTCGGCGCAAACATCTGGGTATTCCAGGCTGGTAACTTCACCTGGTTTGACTTTATCACCAACTACATCTTGATTCCTGTAACACCAATCCTTTATCTTGTTTACAAATATATTAAAAAGACAAAGATTGTGCCTCTAATGGAATGTGATTTCACAATGCCTAGAGAAACAGTTCAAGACGATGTTGATAGACCCGACCTTGCAAAATAAATAATAAAACAGCTTAATAAGAACAACACAATGGGTAGCAGATGTGAGGTCTGCTATCCGTTGTTCTTAATAGCCTAATATGATTGAGGTGTGAAATGACACAACTGATTCTATTAACAGGATTTCTTGGAGCTGGAAAAACCACGCTTATGAAAAGCATTCTTGATGCCTACAAGAACAATAAGATTGGCGTGATTGTCAATGAATTTGGACAGCTCTCCATCGATGGCATGCTGATCAAAAGAGATGGGATCATTATGGACGAACTCTCCAATGGGTCCATTTTCTGTGCATGCATCAAGGATAATTTTCTTGAAAGTTTGATAGAAATGTCCAAAAAAGATTTGGATTATGTATTTATTGAAGCCTCTGGTCTGGCTGACCCAGCTAATATGGGCCAAATTCTTAAGACCATCGCGTCAAAAACCCTAAAGCCCTATGATTATTTGGGGGCAATCTGCATAATCGATGCAGAAAACTTTATTGACTTAGAAGATCTTTTGCCTGCTTTGCAGCACCAGGTGGCCTATGCAGGAGCCCTCATTCTCAACAAATCAGATTTGGCAGATTCGGCGGAGGTTGTGGCTGTTTATGATAAACTTACATCGATTAATCCATCGGCAGCTATTCACATCACGTCTTACTGTACGGTGGATATTAAAGATATTATAGCCAGCCTCCATCCTGCCGGTACGGAAGAGCAGGAAAGCACCAACACGCCTGAATCAAGGCCAAAAGCCTTTACCCTGTCATCGGACCAAGTCCTTCCAGCTTCAGATTTAGAGAATTTCTTGCTGGAAATTTCTAAGGGGGCTTACCGTATCAAGGGCTTTGCCAATACGGACGGTGGACCTGTGGAGATAAGCGGCGTTGGCACAAATCTTAGCATTCTGCCTTGGAGGCAGGAGATTAAGAGGTCAGAGATTGTTGTCATTTCTTCGGTGGGTATCAAGCTGATGAGCACGATTACAGCTGCGCTAGACCAGCACCTGCCAGGGAAGCTCCGCTTATAGGGCTCAATTCTAAGGCCCAATCGAAAATTAATTTTTTTATGGCGCAATTGAAATTAACATTTTGCAAATAAACCTTTTTAAGTCCCAATCGAAATTAACCATTAGCAATTAGCTTTTTATAGATAGGATAAAGTTTATGACCAATCAAATGAGGACTAATCAAATTATGACCAATCAAATTATGGTATTCAAACAGGAACAGGCAGACAAAATCGCTGAGACCTATTTTACATTAATGTGCGGATTTGACAGGCCCGGAGAAAAATTCAAAGGGATGCTTAAAGAGGGACTTGTGATTAGAGACAAAATGGCCGGAAGTTTCCAGATTCGTGCAGTAGTATCATCCTTTGGGCCAGAAGCGGTTCATGCAAGAACAATTGAAGTGGGTGGACTTACATTCACATGTAATGCCATTTCCCAACTAGAACTTGGCGCGATAAGTGAAATACACGCTTTTATATTGACCATAGGCAGACTGGATTTTGACAGCCCTTCCGTCATAGACTTGTTCTACGCAGATACATGGGGAACGGCCTATGTCGATGCGGGAAGGGATCTGATCCGGGAATGGATTCAGGAGCAAATCCCGCCGGACGAAAATAAAATAGTATCGGATTCTTTCGGGCCTGGGTACTATGGTATGGATTTGAGCCAACTTCAGTATTTCTATAAGTTACTTGATGCGGACAAAATTGGCGTAGAACTTAATGGCAATAGCATGATGCTTCCTCAGAAATCCTGCGCCGGATTTTTCTTCTCCATGAGTGGCGATTCTAAGTTGCCTAGTGACGACTGTAAATCTTGCCTTGCCGAGAAGGCAGGCTGTAACTTCTGTAGAAACAGGATAACAAAAGCTGAACTATAAATTAACATCTAAGATATAGAAAATGAGGCATTTTGATTTATTTAGAAGGCTCACTGAGAAAAATCAGCGAAGGCCGACAAGAAGGGATCCAGGTATGCAAGTAACATTTTTACCCTCAAATTTAAAGCAAATGGCTGAAATTGGAGAAAATCTGGTGGATATCGCGGCGAGAGCTGATTTGATGCTGGATGTCAGCTGCGGCAGGCAGGGAAGCTGCGGTAAATGCAGAGTACGCATTTTGTCTGGACTGACAGAAGCTGCGGATCAGGCAGAGTTGGATGCATTATCAAAGGAAGAACTTGATTTGGGTTACAGGCTCGCCTGTAGACTTAGTGTCATAGATGAGCTTGTGGTAATGATTCCAGAGATTGGTGAGATACAGTCCGGAAAAACGAAGATCCAATTTATGCCTGAGGGTTTTATCAGGGAGATTTCAGTTTTAGAGCCTTGCGATGTCAGGGACAGAAATTATGGCATCGCCTTTGATATTGGCACGACAACAGTAGTCGGAATGCTATGGGATCTGAATAGCGGAAATATGGTGGGAGCCTTTGCCAAAACCAATCCTCAAAATACCTTTGGTGCTGACGTGATTTCTCGCATACAAGCTGCCCAAGGGAACCCAGAAAACTTAAAGAGCCTGCAATTCAAAATAATAGCTTGTCTAAATGAAATCATAGAAGACTTTACGGCTAATTATGGCGTTGAGTCTGAAAATATTTACGAAGTGACGATTGTAGGAAATACGACCATGAGCCATTTACTGCTGGGTATTGATCCATCTTCACTAGCTGTGGCACCATTTGCGCCAGTATTTTGCGCGGCTTCAGATTTTTCGGGGATAGAACTTGGCCTTGCAGTCAATCCTTTGGCGAAGATACATTTGCTACCTAATATTGCCGGTCATGTTGGCTCTGATATTGTGGGCGTGCTTCTGTCAACGGGTATTATGCAGAGAAAAGGCCTTCATCTCGCCATCGACGTAGGCACCAATGGAGAAATTCTTCTTGCCAAGGATGGTCAGGTATTAGCCTGCTCGACAGCTGCTGGCCCAGCTTTTGAAGGAGCGGAGATTCTCTGTGGCATGCGGGCTTCGGATGGTGCTATTGAAGGCATTGCCATAGATCAGGGAGAAGTTAACCTAAGTATTATTGGCAATCATAAGCCTTTTGGCATTTGTGGTTCAGGCCTTATAGACGGTATTGCCCAGCTTCTTGAAGTCGGGTTAATTGACCATACAGGAAGGCTGATGGATCAGGCAGGAGCCATAAAAAATAACCTGCCATCTACCCTAGTTGCAAGGCTGAGAGATGGGAGCAAAGGTAGAGAATTCGTCCTGGCCTACGGACAGGAGGCTTCTGATATCGTCATTACACAGAAAGATATCAGAGAGGTGCAGCTGGCAAAGGGCGCTATTGCCAGCGGAATCATCATTATGCTTAATACTTTTGGTGCTGACGTCTCTGAAATAGAATCAATAAGCCTGGCAGGGGCTTTTGGAAATTATATCCGAAAGGAGAGCGGCCTTCGCATAGGTCTTTTTCCTTTAATTCCCATCGAAAAAATAATTTCTGTGGGCAACGCAGCTGGCACTGGAGCCTGCATGGCCTTGCTGTCGCTTTCAGAGCGGGCTAGGGCGAGCAGTCAGGCGAGCCAGGTCACTCATATAGAACTGGCCAGCGCCAAGGATTTTCAGCAGGAGTTTATCAATGCTATGAGTTTCCCTAAAAAGGAAGATTTTGATCGTTCAAAAAAGGAAAATAATGATAGTCCTAAAAAAGACGATTTGGAAATTCCTAATAAAAATGGAGGCATGACATGAGTGAACTGCTTACTGTATCCCAAAGACAACGGCTTGTAGAGCTATCTGCACCCATCGATTTACTGGATCTGGAATTTTCGGATAAATCGGAAAGAGATCAGTTTTATAAGGCGAAAGAAGTCGAACTTTCTAAAGCCAACAAGGAAAAAATAATAAGTCTCCTAAGTGGTGAGCACCGCCCACTCCTTTGCACCATAGAAAGTGACTTGGTTAAATGGCTGACAGAGAAGGAAGCTTTTACGCAAGTCGTCACGCCGATCATTATTTCTGAGAAAGCACTTGATAAAATGACCATAACGGCAGAGCATCCTCTGACCAGCCAGGTATTTTGGCTCGAGGGCAAAAAATGTCTAAGACCCATGCTGGCGCCCAACTTATATGAGCTGATGGGAGATATGCATAGAGTTTTGCGACAGCCGGTGAAGATTTTTGAATCCGGCCCCTGCTTTCGAAAAGAGACCCAGGGAGCTTTGCACATGAATGAATTTACCATGCTGAACCTTGTGGAACTGGCGGCGACGCCGGAAGGCGGCCAGATGGAAAGACTAAAACAGTTGGCCCATGACGCGATGGCGGCTATGGGTATTTTGAATTACGAACTTGAAATTACCACATCAGAAGTGTATGGTAAGACCCTTGACATCGTAGCAGACGGAATTGAACTGGCTTCCGGGGCTTTTGGACCCCATCCCCTCGACGCCAAATGGGGAATTTTCGACACCTGGGTGGGCATTGGCTTTGGCCTTGAACGCCTCGCCATGGTGAAGGGTGGATACCAGAATATTAAAAGAGTAGGAAGAAGCCTCGCATATCTTGACGGGGCTAGGCTGAATGTATGAGTCAATCAGTTTGTGCTCCCGATTTATGGCATTGTGCGCCTCAAATTCAAGGCGCTATATGACAGGTATTAGGTAGTTTAAGTGATAGCTGGGAGGTTGTAATGACAAGATTAATTGAAGACTGGATTGAAAGTATAAGCACATCAATGAAGGACTATGAATTTGATCTGATAAAAAAAACCGGTTTGAATTTAATAGATTTGGCTTCGAGCGCAAGTGAAGTCCCAATTGACAAATTGACCATAACCGCACAAAATACAAAGGTAGGCGTGATCCCATTCACTGCTGGCCTCGGTGTCATCGGATCTTTTGCAGAATCGGTGGCGGCAGTTTGCCGCAGTATGAATTTTAACGCCTTCGTGACCGAGGAAGCAGATGCTTCCGGCATTTATGAAGCTTGTTTGAAGGGAGCTGAGGTGCTATTCATGGCGGATGACCATAATTTCATTGCGCTAAATGTCAAAACCGGCGTTGTCGCCGAAAATAGCCAAGCCACAGCTAAGGGCTTCGTAGCCGCTCTTCGGGAAACTGCCGGCGGACTAAAAGACAGACAGGTACTGGTCATTGGTTGCGGGGTTGTTGGACAGGAAGCGCTACATATTTTAAAAATGCTTGGCGCAAGGCCAGTAGCCTACGATCATAATACTGAGGTTTTAAGCAATATGGCGGAGAAAGGCTATGAAACCATCCAGAATGTCGGTCAAATTGCTGGGTACCCGCTGGTGTTTGACGCCAGCTCATCTGGAGACTGGCTTGGGACTGAGATGCTTCATCCGGATGTTTTTATTGCAGCGCCGGGAGTTCCGCTTTCTCTTAACCAGGAAGCCTATGAACGCCATGGCGTTCGGCTGATCCATGACTATCTTCCTATAGGCGTCGCCACCATGCTGGCACTGGCCTATAAGTAAATCGATACGGGGGGCTGATCGAATTGATCGCAGAGACTCTAAATCTTTGCAGCTGAGTGTGACTCTCAGGCTCCCCGCCAATTATGAGGTAAAAACATGACCATTAAAATAGAGACTATAATCAAAAAAGCGCTAAAAGAGAACTCCCTTGCTTTAGAAGAAATCATATCACTCCTGGCTATAGATGATACCGCTGACCTAGAGGCGCTTTATGCGGCTGCTAGAGATACGAGAAACCATGTGACAGGCCATAAAGTATTCCTGTATGGCTTTGTCTATTTTACGACCTGGTGCAGAAACAACTGCAATTTTTGCTATTTCAGAAAGTCAAATGATATTGACCGCTACCGCAAAAGCCCTGAGGACATTTTGGGCATCTGCGAGGAATTGGCGGAATCCGGTGTCCACCTCATTGATCTGACCATGGGAGAAGATGAATCCTATCACAAGGATCAGTTTTCATCGCTTTTTGATAGTATAAAAGACATAAAATTAAAAACTGGCCTGCCGATTATGATTTCTCCCGGAGTCGTTGGCGATGATTTGATTGATCATTTTGCAAGCATCGGAACAGAGTGGTACGCCTTATATCAGGAAACCCATAATCCGGTTCTATTTAAAAAGCTCAGGACGCTTCAGGACTATGATCTGCGCATGCATGCTAAAATCTATGCCAAAGAAAAGGGCATGCTTATTGAAGAAGGCATATTGACCGGGGTCGGCGAGACCCTCGAAGACATAGCCCATTCTATGCTAGAGATGGGCACGATTGGCGCCAAGCAGCTTAGAGTTATGACTTTCGTGCCGCAAGAGGGAATTCCCATGAAGGCGGGTAAAATGGCTAACGAGAATTTGGAATGCAAGATTATTGCCATATTAAGGCTGCTCTACCCGCATGCTTTAATTCCCGCATCCCTTGATGTTGAAGGAATAGAAGGCCTTTCGGCGAGAATGGCCGCCGGAGCAAACTTGATCACTTCCATCATTCCGCCTAAAAAGGGTTTGTCTGGGGTCGCTCAAAATGGTCCGGAGGTCGCCGAAGAAGGACGCTCGGTAGAGCAAGTGTCCCCCATACTGGCTGAAATGGGACTTGAACCTGCTACTGCTGAAGACTATCAGAACTATATGACAATGCTTCGGGCTGAGATCTAAGACAATGAGAACTATAAAAAGATCAATGTAAGTGAAATGTCGAATTAAATGATGAAAGTAAATGAAATAATGAGAGCAAGCGAAATGACAAATGTAACAAGAATGATGAAAGTGGCAATAATAGGAGGCAAACTTCAGGGTCTTGAGGCAGTTTATCTTGCTTCTAAGGCGGGCATTGAGAGTACCCTGATAGACAAAGATGAAGAGGCTTTAGCGAGAAATTTATGCACCCGATTTATCTGTGAGGATATTCTTGATCGAAGCCCCTTCCTGATTTCTGAGCTTCAAAAAGTGGATTTTATTTTGCCTGCCCTGGAAAATGAAGAGGTACTTACAGCCCTAGTGGAAATTTCCCGGGAATATGGGTTTAAGCTTGCTTTTGACATGGCGGCTTATCAGATTTCATCTTCAAAGCTACTTTCTGACCAGTTGATGCAGGTACACCGGATTCCAGCGCCTAGATACTATCCAAACTGTGAGCCGCCATACATCGTCAAACCTTCTACTGAGAGTGGAAGCACCGGCGTGGTATATGTGGACAACGCAAAAAGCCTCAAAGAGTTACTTAGCAGAATTCCAACTGACGAGCAGTGGGTCATTCAGGAATTTATATCCGGAAAAGCCTACTCAATCGAAATTATTGGAAGGCCTGGAAATTATAGGACATATGAGATCACAGAATTGTTCATGGATGACATTTATGACTGCATGCGCGTCGAGGCACCCTGTGAAATCGGGCCGAAGCTAAGCAGAAGCTTCACCGTAATCGCTGAAAAGCTGGCAGAACTTGTTTCACTGACCGGAATTATGGATGTGGAAGTCATTCACAGCAAAGGGCAATTAAAGGTTCTTGAAATCGATGCCAGACTGCCAAGCCAAACACCCACAGTGGTTTATCATGCTTCAGGAATCAATATGGTTTCCGAGCTTTCGGATTTGTTTTGTCTTGGAGAGCTTGTGAAGAGCCCTTCTGAAGAGATGGTTAAAAGGCCTGATAAAGAGAGAAAGTATGTCTCCTACGAACATCTGCTAATTGACGAAGGCAAGATCAGCGGACACGGGGAACACATCATCTCACAGGCGGGACCCCTTGACCATTATACGAATTTTTTCGGCGCGGACGAAGCTCTGACAGATTATAAGCCGCTGGCTAAAACTTTTCTTGGCACCTTCATCAATACGGCCAAAAGCCCAGAAGAACTCGGAATGAAGAGAACCGCCATGTTTGAGGCGTTAAAGAGGATTTGAAATGGCAGACAGTACTAAAAAAAAATACTATAGAAAACATGTGGCTCTTTTCCCACTGCTTGAAAAAATCAAGCTTTGGCCTTCGAGAAGCGGCACACTTCATGGGATCCGAAGCATTCACATAAAGGGTGATTTCTCTGAAATCACCACGCACTGTGGACAAATTTTCATGTCCAAAAACTCAAAAAGCGGAAGAGCAGCCAGATGGCTACGCAACAAATGGATGGTTAGGCCCTGCAAGCTTTGCAAAATCCCTTCTTGGAAAATGGATAAGTACGCCTTGACCCATTTCTCGGAACACTACGGTACGGAGCTAAAGGCGTCTACTCAATGGAATCCAGAAACTCGACAAAATCCTCAAAATCACTCTGAATAAATTCATAGAGAACAGGATCTTTAAACTCGTAGCGTTCAGTTAGAATTAAAAATTCATTTAAAGGGGTTCTTCGGAGCCTTCTTTCTATTTCTGTGATTTCCGCCATGCTATAAGCAGAAATAATCAGCTGACCATAGTCGCTGGAATAAAAAAGGCAGTGAATGTCGTCGTTTAGTCTGAATGTCTTGCGGTTCACGTGAGAATTGTCCTTGTTGAATTCAAGAAACAGCCGACCGTCTTCATGCTGGGTCATCATAGTTCCGTTCATGAGTGGAAGGAACACGTCGTCAAACTCATCTTTACCAGTAACGATTTCATAAACCGTGAGAAACTCAGGGCGATTTAGCATCAACGCAGCTTCTGCAGGCGTGACTCTAAAGGAAGAGCGCTCTTTGACGGAGGCGATGTAAACCGGCTGATTCTCCTGCTCGCCCAGTTCAAGGGATTTGGTCAAAGTGATTTCGGACACGATGACACTGTACTTATAATTGGTCTCGACAAGGGATTCACACATAAAAGAAAGACCATTTTCATCCTCATAATGATCGATAACGTTTTTGCATAAGGTGGCTTCTTTTTTGTTTTTGAGCAGGCTGAATCTTGTCAGATTATCGGCAGTGCTCTTACTAAGATCAAGAAGCTGGGGATCGATCAGATAGGAAGCTCCCTCAAAATCCCTGGCAAACAAACGCATGAGAAAGTAATGCACCAGCTGATATTCTGAGACGATGGGGGCACATATTTTGCCAATCAAAATCTGTTTTTCTTCAGGTGAAAGGAGTACTTTCGGGTTTAGAAGAAAGGCATAGGCGTTTTTATCTTCTGGCCATGGCAATCTTTTTTGGCCATTAATTTCTGCAAACTGCTGAAGCACATAACGGGCTTCATCCTCATTCAATTCTGACTTAGACCCTCCGAGACCGCCGATGATTGATTTTTCGATAAACTTAAGCTCCTGGCTGTCGTTTCCCACAAGACTCGTGTAGGATTCAAAACCAAATTCCTCGGCATCCAGATAGAAAAACTGATGCAAATCTGAAGGCCCTTGAGCGTCTCTGATTTCCCAATGGATATAAAGACCCAAAACACCCATAAGCCGGGTGTCGGTTATATAGGATGACAGAAAACTTCGGCTTTTAGTGCCAAAATCCTCCATGTTGCCGCCTTTTATTACGGTGAATTTTCGTTTTCCGGTGATAATGTTGTCCAAATGCTGGCCTCCTGTTGAATTTTAAGATGGCGTAGATTTCCAGTCATCAAAAGTATACCCTATTTTGGTCTAATTGTGATAAAATATATAATATGTAGGTAAATAATTATCTTTTTAGAAGAGAATAGAGTATAGAATAGAATATAGAATATAGAAAATATAAGAGAATAGAAGTGCATAAAAAATGTGTGTGAGCATTTAGGAGGATCAACGTGGAAGATCGTGTTAACAAGCCAGTCAAAGTCAGAAAGGCAATAATCCCTGCAGCGGGGCTAGGTACAAGATTCCTGCCGGCGACTAAAGCACTGCCAAAAGAGATGATTCCGATTGTAGACAAACCGGCGATTCAATATATCGTCGAGGAGGCCCTGGCATCAGGCATTGAAGAAATCCTGATTATTATTGGTAGGGACAAAGCAGCGATTGAAGACCATTTTGACCGTTCTTTTGAAATGGAGCATCAGCTGGCGGATAATGGAAAAGAGGCATTACTGAAGATTGTAACGGATATATCTGCCATGGCGGATATTCATTATATCAGGCAAAAAGCCCCCTTGGGGCTTGGGCATGCTATCCACAAAGGCGCGATTTTCGCAGCTGGAGAGCCAGTGGCAGTGCTTCTTCCTGATGAAATTATGGATGGAGATGTCCCCTGCTTAAAGCAACTCATTGACAAGTACGAGCAGTATGGATGCTCTGTTATTGGGGTTCGGGAAGTGCCGGATGAAGAGGTGTCTAAATACGGCATTGTAGATGGCACACTTGTTGTCGGCGGTCATGAGACGGGAGAAGATGAGGGCAAAACCTATTGGGTCAACGATCTGGTAGAAAAGCCTTCAAAAGGCAAATCGCCCTCAAATATGGCCATCATCGGACGTTACATTATTACACCGGAAATCTTTGACATCCTTGGTCAAGGGGTTGTGGGTGTTGGAGGAGAAATTCAGCTGACGGATGGCCTCAAAACTTTGGCAGAGGACCAGGGCATGATTGCCTATCTGTTCGAGGGCAATCGTTACGACTCGGGAGACAAGTTTGGTTTTTTACAGGCGACTGTAGAACTTGCCCTAAAAAGGCCGGATGTTGGTCCGGAGTTCAAAAGCTACCTTAACAAGCTTTTCAAGGACGAGCGGCTCTGCGATCTAAAGGAAACACCTGAAGGACATTTTTCTTGACAAGCTTCCGGACTATCGATATAATAAACACGGTTTAAAACTTAATAGAGACCTTATCAAGAGAGGCAGAGGGAATAGGCCCGATGATGCCCGGCAACCTGACATAATGCAGACATTCGTTATGGAAAGGTGCTACTTCCTACAGAATCAGATTCTGAAAGATGAGGATAAATGTAAAAAAACAGCCTCTTCTTTGTGAAGAGGCTTTTGTTTCAGAACTGGAAGAAAAACGGAGGAATAAAATGACAAAAAGACTTTTTACGTCTGAATCAGTGACAGAAGGGCATCCAGACAAAATTTGCGACCAGATTTCCGATGCGATTTTGGATGCCATTTTGGCAGCAGATGCTAGCGGCCGAGTGGCTGCTGAAACGACGGTAACGACTGGGCTTGTGCTTGTGGTGGGAGAAATCACGACTAAATGCTATGTGGATATTCCTAAGATTATTAGAGAAGTGATTGCAGATGTAGGATATACCAGGGGCAAGTTCGGCTTTGACGCAGAAAACTGCGCAGTGCTGACCTCGATTCACGAGCAGTCCGGTGATATCGCCATGGGCGTAGATCAATCGCTTGAAGCAAAAACTGGAGACTGCGAAGAGGATTTTGACAACACCGGTGCTGGAGACCAGGGTATCATGTTCGGTTATGCCTGCAATGAAACGCCTGAGCTTATGCCAATGCCTATTTCTCTTGCCCATAAATTGGCAAAGAAGCTGGCCGAAGTGAGGAAATCCGGAGAACTGAAATACCTAAGACCTGACGGCAAAACCCAGGTGACAGTTGAGTATGATGGCAGAAAAGTAGTACGCGTAGATACGGTCCTTATTTCGACTCAGCACGATCCTGAAGTATCTCAGGAGCAAATCAAAAAGGATATAATCGCTCATGTCATCAATAAAGTAGTGCCCGCCGAGCTTCTTGATGCCAAAACGAAATACTATGTGAATCCAACAGGCAGATTTGTCATTGGAGGCCCCAATGGAGATTCGGGGCTAACCGGCAGAAAAATCATCGTTGACACCTATGGTGGTTACGCCAGACATGGCGGTGGTGCCTTCTCTGGAAAAGATCCAACAAAAGTGGACAGATCAGCAGCTTATGCAGCCAGATATGTGGCGAAAAACATCGTCGCCGCAGGGCTTGCCGATAGATGTGAACTTGAGCTTGCCTACGCCATCGGCGTTGCCAGCCCTGTATCCTTTCTGGTAGAAACTTTTGGTACGGCAAAGGTCGATACCGATATCATAGAAGCTTTGGTGAAGAAACATTTCGATTTAAGACCTGGCGCTATTATTAGAGATCTGGATCTCAGACGTCCGATTTACAGACAACTTGCTGCTTATGGCCATTTCGGAAGAGAAGACCTTGACCTTCCTTGGGAAAAAACGGACAAGGCTGACATGCTAAGAAAAGAAGCAGGCCTTTAAGCTTAAAAGAAGCAAGCCTATAATCTCAAAAATAACCAGGCCTATAACCCTTTAAAAAGAAGCAAACACCCATAATCCTAAAAAGAACAGAACATGAGATGAATGAGCGTGAATTAAGCGATGAATGAGCAAAGAAACTTTGACGTAGTCATAATTGGCGCAGGTGCCGTAGGAAATGCTATTGCCAGAACTTTGAGCGGCTACAAGCTATCTGTCGCCGTCGTCGAAAAGGAGCCGGACACGGCATTCGGCATCAGCGGCAGAAATAGCGGCGTGGCCCATGCGGGCTTCAACAACAAGCCAGGAAGCTTTATGGCTAAGCTATGCGTCCAAGGAAACGAGCAATTTGGAAAGGCTGCAGAAGAACTGGGCATACCATTTAAACGCACCGGAAAACTGGTCATCGCCCTCTCAGAGGAGGACGTCCCTGAATTATATGAACTCAAGGCTCAAGGTGAAGCAAACGGGACCCTGGAACTTCGGCTAGTCGATTCTCAGGAAATCAAGAACATCAATCCACATATCAATGGGGTCATGGGGCTCTGGTCAGGAATGACTGGGGTCTTTGACCCCTTCGCTTTTACCATCGCCATGGCTGAAAATGCCAAGGCCAATGGCGCTGTGTATTTCTTTGATCACCAAGTTACAGGCATTATTTCAGAGTCAAATCTTTCGCCGGGCGATCATGGTTTTAGGATACAAACTTCGAGAAATTCAGGCATGCCTGACTCAAAGAATTTTGAGTCAAATGACTTTCAGTCAAATGACGTAAAGACTCTGCCAGATGACGTAAAGACTCTGCGCACAAGCAATGAGCTGGCGGCCCGATGGGTCATCAACAGCGGTGGACTCCATTCCGATGAAATCTGCAGAATGGTTGGCATTAAAGATTATGTCATTCATCCTTGCCGCGGAGAGTACCACATCCTCGATCAGAAACTATCCGCTTTTTTGGGCCTTCCAGTTTATCCTGTGCCCAACAAGAATTCAGGGGGCCTTGGCGTTCATTTGACATCAGCTCCCTCTGGCAATATCATTATCGGGCCAAGCTCTGAATATATAGCAGACAAAGAGGACTATAGGGATACTAAGCAGGTGATGGATCAATTGTTTGCCGAGGGAAGTGAGCTTTTACCGGGAATAGCATCCAGCCATATCATCAAAAGCTTTGCGGGAGTGAGACCGAAGCTTACTGCGCCTAATCAGGGGGGCTTTGCCGACTTTGTCATTGAAGAAAGTACGAAAGTTCCGGGATTCATTATTCTGACAGGCATCGAATCCCCGGGAATCACCAGCGCTATTCCCATCTCAGAAATGGTGGCGGGCATTCTACTTGCCAGAGAACATGTGGACAAAAATGAAGATTTTAAACCAATAAGGCATGAAGGACGCTCATTATCCACTCAAGAGGACGACGCGCGATCTAACACGGCCCAGAGCACTACTAACGCGGCCGAGAACATCATCTGCCGCTGTGAAAGAATCAGCGAGGCAGAGGTCATATCCGCCTATGACAGGATTCTGGCTATTGGTGCCATTCCAACCATGAAAGGCATCAAGAATCGGACGAGAGCCGGCATGGGCAGATGTCAGGGCGGATTTTGCGCCATTAAAATCGCCGCCCTTCTCCAAGAAAAAAGAGGGGTTGATCCACTACATCTTCATTTCAACAGCTTGAAAGACAGTATGTTTGTGGGGAGGACGCGGTAATGAGCCTTAATAAAACCGAAAAGGCGTTGAGAAATGAAGAAATGACAATAAAAGACGTCATTATTATAGGCGGCGGCCCTGCTGGGATGGCGGCTGCCATTTCCCTTAAAAATCAGGGAATTTCTGAGGTATTGATTATAGAAAGGGAGGCCGTTTTAGGCGGCATACTTCCCCAGTGCATTCACGATGGCTTTGGTCTGATTCGCTTTGGAAAGAACATGACCGGACCTGAATACGCAGACATCTATGAAAGACGGCTTTTAGAGAAGGGGATTTCATACCTTGTTGGCGCTGCAGTGACATCGATTAAGCAAACAGACATCGAAACGAACGCCGACGATGATTCAAACTCAGACGATGATTCAAACTCAGACGCTGAAGAGGATTCACGTAGCGGGTTTTTGAAACAGGTCACTGTCTCCTCGGCTCAAGGAACGGCCCATTATCTGACCAAAGCTGTCATTTTGGCGACGGGATGCAGAGAGCGAGCGAGGGGAGCTCTAAGAATTCCTGGAACCAGACCTGCCGGCATTTATACGGCGGGGACTGCCCAAAATTTCATCAATCTGAGAAATCTGATGCCAGGAAAACGCATCGTCATCCTTGGATCCGGAGACATAGGTCTTATTATGGCACGAAGGCTTACCCTCGAGGGGGCAGAGGTCGTCGCTGTCATTGAAAAAGAAAAAGCAGCTGGAGGCCTTCCCAGAAATGTAAAGCAGTGTCTCACGGATTTTAATATCCCACTGATTCTTGGGGCCACTATTACCGACATAAAGGGCGTGAACCGTATTTCCGCAGTTTCAGTTTGCAATCTTCTTGAAGACGGTAGAATTAACGAGGAGTCTTTTAGAGACTACTCATGTGATACTCTGATTTTATCTGTTGGGCTGATTCCCGAAGTTGAAACCGGACTAACCGCTGGCATCGCACTTGATGAGAAGACGGCAGAGCCCTTGGCTGATCAGGAAGGGCAGACGACGGTCGATGGGATTTTTGTCTGCGGCAATGCCAGATATGTCCATGATTTGGTGGACGATGTATCTACGGAGGCAGAAAGCCTTGGTGTAACAGTTGCAAATTATATCAAAAGCGGATGCTTTACGCTTCAAGATTCAAGTGATTATAAAGAAAATTTTAAAACCTTAAAAGTCCAGAGGACTGCTAATCGTCCCAAAAGCCTCGAACCGAATACCATGATTTGTCTGCTCTGCCCGAACAGCTGCGCCATTTCTTATGTATTCCCTAAAACATTGGAGTTTGAAGAATCAAAGCGTGAGGACACAAAGCGTGGAGCAATAAAATTTGAAGAATCAGAACTAATAGAAACGATGGACAACTTTGAAATCACGGGAGCCATGTGCGGAAAAGGCGAGGAGTATGTCAGAAGAGAACTCATCAGCCCTATGCGGATCTTGACCTCATCGGTGAGAGTGCTGGGCGGAGGAAAAGAGATTGTCAGCGTCAGAACCACATCAGGCATTCCGAAAGGTCAGATTTTTGAGGCTATGGAGAAGGTTAAAGCCCTAAAAGTGGTAGCTCCCGTTGAAATTGGACAAATAGTCGAAAAAGATTTTATGACTTTCGGAGTCGATCTTATAGCGACATCAAAGGTTTTATGATAAAATAGAAACTTAGAAATGATACAAGAGAGGATGAAAAATTTATGGGACTCAAAGTAGCCAAGTTTGGCGGAACCTCAGTAGCTGATGCTATTCAGCTTGCTAAAGTTAAAGGAATTATCGAAAGCGACAAGGAAAGACGATATGTGGTCGTTTCGGCACCAGGGAAAAGATACAGCGATGATAATAAGATTACAGATTTACTTTATTTATGCAAAACCCATATAGAGCACAATGTGCCCTACGATCAGGTTTTTCAGGTAATCTGTGACAGATATAAATCTATAGAAATGAATCTTGGGGTAGAGGTCAATCTACAGAAGCACTTTGATGAGATTAGGGCGAATTTGGTCGTTGGCATGCCTTCAGACTACATTGCAAGCCGCGGCGAGTACTTAAATGCGCTCCTGGCCGCAGCCTATCTGGGCTACGATTTTGTAGACGCTGCGGGTCTTGTCATATTTGACCAAAAGGGCAGATTTCTTTATGATGAGACCAATACTGCGCTCAAAGAAGAACTGGCAAAGCATGAACATGCTGTGATTCCTGGCTTCTATGGCACTTATCCCGATGGGAAGATTAAGACCTTTTCAAGGGGCGGATCAGATATCACCGGTGCCTTGGTAGCCAAAGCCGTTTGTGCAGATGTCTATGAAAACTGGACTGATGTATCTGGATTTTTGATGGCGGATCCCAGAATTGTGAAAAATCCAAAACCCATCAAAGTCATCACTTACAAAGAATTGAGAGAACTTTCCTATATGGGGGCCAGCGTCCTTCATGAGGATGCCATATTTCCTGCCAGAGAAGTGGACATACCCATTAATATCCGAAATACCAATGAGCCGGACCATCCGGGGACCATCATCATTTCTGAAATACCTGAACATATGCATGATGACACCACCATTACCGGAGTAGCAGGCCGTAAGGATTTCACGGTTATCGGCATCTATAAAAACATGATGAATAATGAAGTTGGCTTTGTCAAAAGAATCCTGTCTATTTTAGAGGATTATGATATTTCCTTTGAGCATCTGCCTAGCGGAATTGACACGGTTTCTGTTGTCATTTCCAATAAAAACCTGGAAGGCAAGCTGGAGGACATCATTGAAGACTTTGAACGCAAGCTGAATCCGGACACCATCGATGTCTACAGCGATATGGCTTTAATAGCTACGGTAGGTTGCGGCATGTCAAGAAAACTGGGGGTTTCCGCAAGATTATTCAGCGCTCTATTTGCGGCTGATGTCAACGTGCGAATGATTGACCAGGGCTCCAGTGAAATGAACATTATCGTCGGCGTCGAGAATTCTGATTTTGAAAAAACAATAAAAGCCATATATAAAGCGTTTGTTGAAAAGGAGTAAGAAATGTCCAGAAATAAGCAATTAATTTTAAAATATACTGCAGGTCTGATTATCGCGATACTGCTTCAAATGTGGCTGCAGTCAAGGGGCCTTGATATTTGGCATTGGTTCAAATAACCTGGGCAAAGAAGGCTGGGCAAAGAAGGCTGGGCATTAAGAGCTGGGCAAAGAAAGCTGGGCAAAGAAAGCATATTAAAGAAAGAAGGTAAATCAAAATGGGATTTTTAGAAAAAATCTTCGGAGATTTAAACGTTAAGGAAGTTAAAAAAGTAGAAAAAATAGTCGATCAAATAGAAGCGCTTCAGCCTCAAATTGAAATGCTTACGGATCTTGAGCTAAAAGACAAGACGGTTCAGTTTAAAGAAAGACTTGCACAAGGCGAAACCTTAGACGACATCTTAGTGGAAGCTTTTGCTGTTGCAAGAGAAGCCGCATGGAGAAGCCTTGGCATGAAGCATTTCAGAGTGCAGCTGATCGGTGGAGTCATCCTCCATCAGGGCCGCATATCCGAGATGAAAACTGGAGAAGGAAAGACCTTGGTAGCTACACTGCCAGCTTATCTCAATGCCTTATCGGGTAAAGGCGTTCATGTGGTCACGGTCAATGATTACCTGGCCAAACGTGATATGGAGTGGATGGGCAAGCTCTATTCATTCCTAGGATTATCCGTTGGTTGCATCATACATGGCATTACCAATCAACAGAGAAAGGCTTCCTACGAAGCCGACATTACCTATGGGACCAACAATGAATTTGGTTTTGATTATTTAAGGGATAATATGGTCATTTATAAAGAGGACCTTTCCCAGAGAGCCTTGAATTATGCCATCGTCGACGAGGTGGACAGCATCCTGATTGATGAAGCCAGAACGCCGCTGATTATTTCCGGAGCCGGAGAAAAATCCACGGATATGTATATGACTGCCGATAAGTTTGTGAAGAATTTCAGATTGGATCAAGAGTTCACCATGGACGAAAAAGACTCCACCGTTGCGCTCACTGAAGAGGGCGTAGAACGCTGTGAAAATTACTTTAAAATTGAAAATTTGTCGGACCCTGAAAACATGGAAATCAATCATCACATTATGCAGGCTTTAAAAGCCCATAATCTTATGAAAAGAGACGTGGATTACATCGCAAAGGATGGTGAAATTGTCATCGTAGATGAATTCACGGGGCGTCTGATGTTCGGAAGAAGATACAGCGACGGGTTGCATCAGGCAATCGAAGCCAAAGAAGGCGTAAAGGTACGTCAGGAGTCCAAAACCCTTGCCACCATTACCCTTCAGAATTATTTCAGAATGTATCAGAAATTATCGGGAATGACAGGTACAGCTAGAACTGAAGAAGAAGAATTCCGCGATATTTATAATATGGATGTTATTGAAATTCCAACAAATCAGCCGATTGCCAGATTAGACCTGCAAGACTCCATTTATGGAAAAGAGCGGGGCAAATATTCAGCAATCGTAGATACAATAGCACAGTGCCATGAGAAAGGGCAGCCGGTTTTGGTCGGCACCATATCCATCGAGAAGTCGGAAATCATCAGCTCCCTGCTGAAAAGGCGTGGTATTAAGCATAATGTGCTCAACGCAAAGCAGCATGAACGGGAAGCAGAGATCGTCGCAGAAGCCGGAAGATATGGATTTGTCACCATTGCTACCAATATGGCTGGACGTGGTACGGATATTATCCTTGGGGGAAATCCGGATTTTGAAGCAAAGTCCGAGATGCGCCGTCGTGGTTACGATGAAACTCAGATTTCCTACGCCTCAAGCTTTGTGCCTCTCGAAGACGAGGAATTGATTAAAGCCAGAGAAGAATTTCAAGGGTTGCTGGCAAAATTCAAAAAAGAAAGAGAAGAGGAGCACCAACAGGTCGTAGGTGCTGGGGGGCTTCATATTATAGGGACAGAACGTCACGAATCTCGTAGAATAGACAATCAGCTTCGTGGACGTGCCGGCCGTCAAGGGGACCCAGGTTCGACCCAGTTTTTCATCTCCCTTGAAGACGAGCTCATGAGATTATTTGGCGGAGACAGGATTCAAGGCATTGTCGAAAAGCTTGGATTAAAGGAAGGCGAGCCAATTGAAGCCGGCATGCTGACCAAAACCATCGAAAACGCGCAAAAGAAAGTGGAAGGAAGAAACTTCTCCATCAGAAAATATGTGCTCCAGTATGATAATGTTATGAATAAACAAAGAGAAATCATTTACGATGAAAGACGCAGAGTGCTGCACGGAGAGGATCTGCGTACCCATGTATTCTCAATGCTGGACGAATTGGTAACGGAAAATATCGATTTCTGCACGGCAGCATCTAGGTATGCTGAAGAGTGGGATATCGCAGGGCTCAACGATGCGCTACATAAAATCTGCCGAACTTTGGGCAACCTCAATTACGAATCGGTACATGACTTAGATAAAGATACCCTTAAAGACGACGCAATGGCCATTTTTGAAAAAGCTTACGAAGAAAAGGAGCTGGAAATCGGCGTCGAACGTATGAGAGAGCTTGAAAGAATGTTGCTGATCCGCGTAGTCGATAATAAGTGGATGGATCACATCGATGCCATGGATCAGCTGCGCCACGGGATTGGCCTTAGAGCTTTGGGTCAGCAGGACCCAGCTGTTGCTTACCAAAATGAAGGCTTCGAAATGTTTGAGCTGATGATCAAAATCATCAAAGAAGAATTGGTTAAATTCTGCTTCAATGTTACTATTCAAACTGATACTCAAAGAAAACAAGTCATCGGAAGCGGCATGAGAATTGAAACAAAGTCCATCGATGACAGTAGCATTGGTGGGTCTATGGAAGACGACGGGTCTGATTATACTGGAGAAGGCATGCCAGCTGCAACCAAAATCCCGCCCAGAGAACAAAAAAGAGAGCCGGTTAAAGCTGAAGAGGCTATAGGTAGAAATGACCCGTGCCCCTGTGGAAGCGGGAAAAAATATAAGAAGTGCTGCGGACAGTAGATTGGCCGGCGAGCTAGAAATAGTCTTATCAGCAGTAAAAAGCTCGCGGTCAATAAATAGGTGCGCAAGCCATATATGCTTACAGGCAAAAAGGAAGGAATGTGTAGAATGATACAGCTGGATCAGATTAAATATGCGCTTGGAGATGCTGCTGAAATTCTTAAAGAACTCGGACAATCTCTTTGACGTTTCTGAACTTACCTCAAAATTAGGAGATATTGAAGCAATCAGCCAACATGAGAATTTTTGGGAAGACCATGAGCGGGCGCAAAAGCTGCTCAAAGAAAAGAAAAGCCTGGAGAATAGGATTAACGAGTTTCAAGCAATCGCCACGAAGCTCGAAGATATCACCGTATTGATTGATCTGGCCACGGAAGAGGAAGACGAAAGTCTGATTCCAGAAATAGAAGACGCTTACGACCAATTTCTCAAAGAAGCTGAAGCCATGCGCATTAAAGCTTTGTTAGTGGGCGAATACGATGCGAATAATGCCATCATTGCCATACACGCTGGCTCTGGCGGGCTTGACGCTCAGGACTGCGCGGAAATGATCGTGCGCATGTACACAAGATGGGCAGAACGCAAAGGGTATAAAATTAAAACTTTAGACTACAACTCCGATAACGAGGGCGGCATCAAAAGCGCAACTTTTATGATTGAAGGAGAGAATGCGTACGGCTACCTTAAAAACGAGAAGGGCGTCCACAGAATAGTTAGAATTTCACCTTATGACTCTTCGGGAAGAAGACACACATCCTTTGTTTCTCTCGATGTCATGCCTGAGCTGCCGGATGATATTGCTGTTTCCATTAATCCGGACGATCTTCGTATCGATACCTATAGGTCAAGTGGTGCCGGCGGCCAGCATGTCAACAAAACCGACTCGGCTATTAGAATCACTCATCTGCCGACCAATATCGTGGTGACCTGCCAGAATGAGCGTTCCCAGCATCAGAACAAGGATTATGCCATGAAAGTACTGATGGCAAAACTCATTGAGCTACAGCTCCAGGAGCACAAAGACAAAATTGACGATTTACGGGGAGACTATAGTCAGATTACCTGGGGAAGTCAAATCCGTTCTTATGTATTCCACCCTTATTCTCTCGTGAAGGATCACAGAACCAATGCAGAAATGGGGAACGTGCAGGCAGTCATGGACGGCGATCTGGATTATTTCATCAACGAAAAATTGAAACAAAAGAATTAAGGAGAGCATAATGATACTGGAAAAATTAGCCCGGGAATTTAACATCAGGCAAAATCAGGTGGAAAGCACCGTAAAACTCATAGATGAGGGAAACACTATTCCCTTTATTGCACGTTATAGAAAAGAGGCCACAGGAGGCCTTTCAGACGTTACCCTCAGGGATTTGGATGAGCGGCTGACCTACCTTCGCAATCTTGAGGAGCGCAAGGAAGAGGTCATCAGAATTATTGATGAACAGGGGGCTTTGACTGAAGAGCTTCGGAACTTGATCACTCAGGCTGAAGTCCTACAAAGAGTGGAAGATCTCTATAAACCTTTTAAGAAAAAGAAAAGCACCCGGGCATCAAAAGCGCGGGAAAAAGGCCTAGCCCCGCTGGCTGCCGTCATATGGGATATGGAAATTGAGACTGGAACACCGGAAGAAGTGGCGGCGAGCTATGTCAGCGAGGAGCTTGGCGTTGCAACACCTCAGGAGGCCCTGGCGGGAGCCATGGATATCCTGGCTGAGATGGTTGCCGATGATCCGGAGTTCAACACAAAAATTCGTGTTAAGACCTTTGCTGAGAGCCTTATTTTCTCCGAGGCGTCTGATTCAGAAGAGAGTACGGTTTATGACATGTACAAGGATTATTCTGAAGGCATGAATAAAATACCCAATCATCGTATCCTTGCTATAAACAGAGGCGAAAACGACAAAAAGCTCAAGGTCAAGATCAAAGCTCCGGTTGAAGGCATTTATGCACTGCTTAAAGAAGCGGTGATTGTCAATGAAAAATCCATATTCCTGACCCTTATGGACGGCATGGTAGAAGATGCTTACAAGCGGCTTATGGCGCCTTCGATCGAAAGGGAGCTGCGCAGTTTTCTGACGGAAAGGGCGGAGAAGGAGGCGGTCAAAGTTTTTGCGAAGAATACCGAAAAGCTGCTGATGGTTCCGCCGGTCAAAAATGCCAGAGTATTAAGCCTGGACCCCGGATTTAGAACTGGCTGCAAGGTAACTATGCTGGATGAGACAGGAAAGCTTCTGGATTATACCACCATCTATCCCACTGAGCCAAGAAATGATATTCCAGGATCTGAACGAAAGCTGATGGAGTTCATCCGAAAATACGATGCCAATATTATCGTGATCGGAAACGGAACAGCTTCGAGAGAAACAGAGCTTTTTGTTTCAGATCTTATTAAAAAACTAGATAAAGAGATCCCCTATACCATTGTCAGTGAGGCGGGTGCCTCTGTCTATTCCGCCTCTAAGGTTGCTACGGAAGAGTACCCGGATCTGGACGTGACCACCAGAGGGGCTATGTCTATCGGAAAAAGGCTTCAGGATCCCCTGGCTGAGCTGGTCAAGATTTCACCAAAGCATATCGGCGTTGGGCAGTATCAGCATGATATCAATCAAGGTCTGCTGGACAGTGCCCTCACCAACGTTGTGACGGACTGCGTCAACAGAGTCGGCGTAGATTTAAATACCGCATCACCGTCGCTCCTTGCTTATATCGCCGGGATCAACACGGCTATAGCAAAAAACATTGTGGTTTATCGTGAAACCAACGGGAAATTCAAGACCCGTACAGAGCTTAAAAAAGTGGCGAAACTTGGAGAAAAATCCTATAACCAGTGCGCCGGATTCATGCGCATATCCGATGGCAAAAATCCGCTTGATGCTACGGCGGTCCATCCTGAATCCTATCCAGCAGCCGAACTCATGCTTAAAAAGCTTGGCATAGATAAAGGCGAAATAGCCCTTGGCGGAGCAAAACATGTAGAGGAAAGAATTTTGGCGGTGTATCCGGTTACGGGAAAATCCGGAGAAAGTCATGCGAGTATTGAAAAGAGTGTCGCTATGATGGCACAAGACATCGGCATCGGCGATATGACGCTGGCTGATATTGTCAGCGAAATAGGTAAGCCGGGGCGTGACCCTAGGGAAGGCATGCCTCCGGTGGTTTTTAGAAATGATGTTCTGAGCTTCGAAGACTTGAAGCTGGATATGGAGCTTATGGGAACAGTGCGAAACGTGGTTGATTTCGGGGCCTTTGTAGATATTGGCGTTAAAAATGACGGTTTGGTTCACATATCGCAAATAAGCGATAAGTTCATCAAACATCCCATGGATGTAGTGTCAGTTGGTGACACGGTTAAGGTCAAAATTCTGGGCATCGACTATGATCGTCACAAAGTATCGCTGACTATGAAGTTTTAATACGGACTGGAGGATCAATGGAAAAGAATAAAATCACAACTGTCTTGTTTGATTTTGATGGGACGTTAATTGATACTAACGAAATCATTATTCAGTCCTTTCAGCATACATTTAAAACCGTTTTAGGAGAAGAAAAGCCGGTGGAAGACATCATCAAAACTTTTGGCGAACCACTTTCTCTTACTATGAGCAAAATGCTGGACATTCCGCCTGAAGAGGCAGTAGAAATCTATAGAAGCTATCATTATAAGAAATTTGATGATTTGATTTGCATTTTTCCAGGAATGCTCGAGCTAGTAAAGGAACTTAAAAGTAGGGGCTGCAAACTGGCAATTGTAACCTCAAGGCTTAGAAATACAACGATCCAAGGCCTTAAAAAATATGATTTGGAGCAGTATTTTGACTACATCGTGACGGCGGATGACACGGATAAACATAAGCCGGACCCAACGCCAATCAATATCGCCCTTGAGAAGCTGAATTCCCGGCCAGAGGAAACTCTCATGATCGGCGACAGCATGTTCGACATTCTTTGTGCCCATAATGCGGGCGTAAAATCTGTGCTTGTTGGCTGGGCCATAGCAGTAACGGATGAGGATAAAATCGGACCGAACAAACCGACTTACATCATAGAGCGAGCCGAAGAAATACTGGGTTTGTTGGAGTAATAATTCTGAATTCCCGCGCAATTATACCTATGATGGAATGCCTAAATGTTGTAACTTTCAAAAACAGCAATATTAAGAGTTCTAGCGGTTATAACTTCCCCAATATTAATAAACCCTTTGATTATAAGGTATAACGGTGATATAATGCATCTATCTTATGTAAAGGAGAGGTGCATTATGATTAAAAGAGAACTATATCTGCAGAGAATAAGACCATTTATTGACACAGACTTGGTCAAAATTCTCAGTGGTATCCGTAGATGCGGAAAATCAGTTATGCTGGAGTTAATAAAGGAGGAGCTACGATTTCGGGGAGTTCTTAATCATCAGTTTATTTCTGTTAATTTTGAAGACATCGACAACCAGAGTTTGTGCACCTTTGATGCATTGCACAATTATATCTCTGAAAAAATCGAAAAAATAAACGGCAAATCCTACTTATTTTTTGACGAAATTCAAGAAGTGAATGCTTGGGAAAAGTGTATTAATTCTCTGCGTGTAAAATTTGATACCGATATCTATATCACTGGCTCAAATGCAAAGCTTTTGTCGAGGGATTTTGCCACATATCTTGCTGGCAGATATGTGGAGTTTGTAGTTTATCCTTTTTCATTTGCAGAGTTCCTTGATATGTATCATACGATAAACCCAGAAGTTAATTCAGCCGAAGCGTTCAAGCAATATATTCTTTTAGGCGGAATGCCTTTCCTTATGAATTTGAACTTACAATCTGCCCCTTGCAATCAATACTTGCAGGATGTATATAATTCCATCATATTAAAGGATGTCATGAAGAGAAATAACATTCGCGATGTGGATCTGCTTGAGAGGATCATCACCTATATACTAGCGAATATCGGCAAAACATTTTCAGCTACAAGCATTTCGAAGTATTTTAAAAGTGAAAATCGCACTGTATCTCCTGAAACCGTCTTAAACTATATTAAGGCTTGTGAAGATGCTTTTTTGTTTTATCGTGCCAAAAGACAGGATATCATTGGCAAAAGAACCCTTGCCGTTAACGAAAAATATTATATCGCAGATCACGGGCTTAGAGAAGCGGTCTATGGGAAGAACAATCGTGATATCGAGTTGGTTCTTGAAAACATTGTATATATCGAACTGCTTCGAAAAGGCTATTCGGTCACCATCGGAAAAATCAACAATCTTGAAGTTGATTTTGTCGCAGAAAAAAAAGGCGAATTGATCTACATCCAAGTGGCCTATATGCTTGCTTCTGAAGGTACCATTGAAAGGGAGTTCGGTTCATTGAAAGCAATTGATGATAACTATCCTAAATATGTGTTGACAATGGATGAGATCGATCAGAGTAGAGATGGTATTTACCACCGTAACATTCGCGATTTTTTATTGAAATGAAGCCTCGGCCCCCCTTACAGAGGGCCATTTTTAATGGGGCAAGACTAAATTCGACTTAACGTATCTTTTAGCAATACAAACGGAAGTTACTTTGTCATTTAACATAAATGGTCTAATTTGTCTAACTTTTTTATTTTAGTTGATATTTTGCCAAGTATACTGTATATTAGCAAAGGTTGCTGATTAAAAAAGAACCAAATACAAATTATAATAGATGAAATATCGAATTTATAAGATTTTTTTTAGCGCGAAAGGAGTTTAACACATGTCAGATCACGGAACGAACGGATCCATTGCAAAAGTTCAGACTGTCGTGAGCAATCCATCTGCAATTGGTCTTTTTGGCCTTGCTATGGTTACTTTGGTTGCCTCATCTCAGAAACTGGGCATAACGGAGGGAACTTCGTTAATAATCCCTTGGGCATTTTTCCTGGGAGCCTGCGCCCAGCTTTTTGCTGCCATCAATGACAGCAAACTCAGAAACACTTTTGGGGCAACAGCTTTTGCAGGCTATGCCTTTTTCTGGTTTTCAGTTGCCGGCAGCTGGATGATCCAGAACGGCGTCTTTGGCGAAGCAATGTCAAAAAATGCCGATATTAGGCAACTTGGAATCGCTTTTATTGGCTACCTTATTTTCACCCTCTACATGACTGTAGCTTCAATGTCGACAAACAAAATGCTGTTTATCATATTCGTGCTGATTGATCTGCTCTTCTTAGGACTATCCTGCAGCGTCCTGGGTTTTGCAAAGGAACCTATGCATATGCTGGCAGCGGTCTCTGAGCTGTTGATAGCCCTTGTTGGATTCTACGGATCTGCTGCGGTTCTTCTCAACGAACAGTACGGAAAAGTGATTCTGCCGCTTGGCAAACCTTTCAACGTGTTCAAATAGAGCATAACAAAATCAATAAATATAATTGAAAAGTTAATTAGCGCGATAAATTTCGATTCAAAAGCTAAAGCGACGCAGCTCGCCATTTCATGGCTCCGCTGACAAGATGTCGCTATACTTTTTCATCAAAATTTATCGCGCTTTTCAATTTTTGAATCCAGAATTATCGCTATATAGTTTCTTTAATATAGTTAAAAATATAGCTATAAAGTTTGGAAAATGATAGGATATAAGTGAATTATTTCGGCAAATTATTTTAATTGGGAGGTGTTATTTTGAAAAGAAAGATTCTCAGTATTGGTATGTCACTTGCGCTTGTACTAGGCTTGATGAGCCCTGCTTTTGCAGACACGTATTCTGTCAAAAGTGGAGATGTTTTGTGGAAGATCGCAAAACAGTATGGAACGACCTGGCAGGAATTATCAAAGCTTAATAACCTAAAAAATCCAAATCTGATATTTCCAAATCAGAAAATAACTATTGCAGACAAAACTTCAACTATTCCTGAAGTGATTGTAACCCCTAAGCCGGTGGTAGTAGAACCTGTAGCTGTAGAACCGGTTTATGCTGACTACTATGCTAAGCTTGATACGAAATATGCCTATAACGTCGCCATTGAGCTTTCAGAAAACAAGGCATACAGCTCCTCTTCTCTTGGGACGAGAACCTCGGGAAGTGATGCCGAGCATGCAGCTGCAGATTTTATTGCAAAAAAAATGACGGAAATTGGCCTTAAAAATGTTGAAAAAGTAGGCGTTGATGTGGACAAATGGCAGTTCAATGATGCGACGCTCTCAATCAATGGTTCGGAAAAAGTAATTAAGCCTCATTCCTACGCAACCTCTGCTACCCCAGTAAAGGGAATTGATGCGGAAATTTTGTTCGTTGGAAATGGCACAATGGCAGACTACAAAGACATCGATGTGAAAGGCAAAATCGTCTTAATCGATATTGATCAGCGCGCAAACTGGTGGATTACGTTTCCAATGCTTGAAGCCGAATTCCAAGGTGCTGCTGCTATCATGAGCGCCAATGTCGGTGGTTTTGCCCAAATTAATGCGGATGCTTTGAATAGTCAGGACATCTGCGGGCCACCAAGCATTCCTTGCGTCAGCATAAGCCTTAATGATTCCAATTATATTAAGGGGCTACTCGCAAAAGGACCAGTCACAGCCAATCTCAAGGTCGACAACATGGTAGAACCTGGCGGAACTTCCTATAACATTATGGGAAAGATTCCTGGCAAAAACTCTGATGAGATGATTGTGGTGGGTTCTCACTATGACATGTATTTCAAAGGATTCCAGGACGACAGCATAGCAGTGGGACTTGATCTTGCTATGGCAAAGGCTATGATTGATTCGGGCTACGTGCCTGAACGCGATATTGTATTTGTCATTCACGGCGCTGAAGAATGGGGTGCTTCCAATACCCAATTCGACTGGACAACTGGGGCTTGGAGAATGATCAATGAAGCCCATCCAGAATGGGTAGGCAAGACCTTGGCATTTTTAAATTTCGAACTGCCAGCTTATGAATTCGCGGATTATACTAGTGCCTATTCCGCACCGGAACTCTATTCCCTAATCAAAAATTTCGCTCTTGAAAATCCCAATGCGCCAGTTCCTGTGAACTGCTTTGCAAAAGGGTTTAAAACTGAAGGCTACCAGACCTATACTTATTCCGACGACTTTTCCTATTATGCCGCCGGAGTTCCTTCCATCGTCAATGGGTTTTTATTGACTGAAAATCGGGAAGATGTATTCCCCTTCTATTATGATCGCTATCATTCCCAATTTGACAATGCTTCAACCTATAACGAAAATGTCCTGAAGTTCAATTTAAGCTTTTATGGCGCCATGGCGATTGCCATCGACCAAACTCCAGCCCTTGAACTTGATTATACCGGACAATATGACAGACTTTTGGCGTCGCTAGACGACAAAACCGGGCTCGCTGCAGGAGCCGATGTTGCTTCTTTCAAAGCTGCCTTAGAGCAGTATAAGAGGGCTTCGACCGCAGCCCTGGCAAAAGTGGAGACCATAAATGCAAACTATAAAAAGCTGGCCGCTGAGGGCGCTTCGGCCGAGCGGTTACTTCCCCTTTGGGAAGAGGCTAAGAAGTTAAACGCTGCCAACCTGAGCATTTTCAAGAAGACTCAGGATGCACTGCTGGGGCTAATGTATGAAAGACCCATTGTCCCTCATGAAGCACCACAGGAAAACATCCAGCTTATGCAGTCCTGCATAGATGGCCTTTCGGCAGATCAAATCAATAAGGTCGTGGACGAGGATGCCTGGATGGTGAATAATATTCTGGAGTGGTACAACTATTCTTTCAGTCCTGAAGTCACTAAACAGACAAACGATATGTTCTATGCAGAAGGCAATAAGAATAATTTGTTCTGGGGAACGGATAAAATGTTTGTTAAGGCTAATGTAGAAGAAGCTACGAGATCCCTGTATGCGAAATATGACACCAAGGGTTCGGATTATACAAAAGAAATCGGGATCTATGAGAGAGAAATCAAAATACAGCAAGAGCTTTATGTTAAAAATCTGGCTAAAGAAACCACGGCGATAAAAGCCTTAACTGCTGAAATGAAAGCGCTTTAGATTTTCTTAGAAGGTAAAGCGGCAAAATTAGCCTTCAATTAAAAATAAAGCACTCTGTATATCTCTGATGAAACCCTGCGACTGCCTTTGCGGCAAACCCCGCGGCGCGCATTGCTTTTAAATAGATTTACAGGGTGCTTTTGCTTTAACTGGCACACGAAAATAAAGACAAACTGGTACTTTATTTTATAGGCTAATATTGTATTATTTACATAGTAAAATAATTTATAATAAATCTATAAATATAGTTGAAAATGAGAAGGAGAAAAGAAGATGGCAGTCAATTTAAAGGGAAAAAGTTTTTTAACGCTTATGGATTTTTCGACGCAGGAAATCAGATATATGCTGGACCTGGCTCATGATCTCAAGGCAAAAAAAAGAGCAGGCATTTATAATTATGTATTAAAAGGTAAAAATATCGTGCTTCTTTTTGAAAAATCATCTACAAGAACAAGATGCGCGTTTGAAGTGGCGGCACTTGATGAAGGTGCTCACGTGACTTTCCTTGATTCCGGTAGTTCTCAGGTGGGTAAAAAAGAGTCGATTGAAGATACGGCAAAGGTTCTAGGCAGATTTTACGATGGCATAGAATACAGAGGATACGAGCAGTCCGTAGTTGAGAGCTTAGCAAAGCATTCTGGCGTTCCGGTATGGAACGGACTCACAGATATAGATCATCCAACGCAGATCCTGGCAGATATGATGACTATGGAAGAGCACATTTCAAAACCGCTAAATAAGTGCAAGGTGGTTTTCTGCGGAGATATCAGAAATAATATGGCTTATGCCTGGATGTATGGCTGTGCGAAAATGGGCGTGCATTTTGTGGCCTATGGACCGGACGTGCTGATTCCGGACCCTGAAGTCATTGCAAAAACCAGCGAAATCGCCAAACAAACCGGCGCTATTATAGAAGTGTCCAGCAATCCTGAATGCCTTGTTGGCGCTGACGTTCTCTACACAGATGTTTGGGCATCCATGGGAGAAGAAGCACAGACGCCGGACAAGGTGAAGATGCTGGCTCAATTTAAGGTTACTATGGATATGGTTGAAAAGACTGGCAATAAAGATGTCTTATTCATGCATTGTCTACCGGCTTTCCATGATTTTGAAACAAAGACTGCCAAGGAATGGAAAGAAAAAGGCATAGATATCAGAGAAGTGACAGATGAAGTTTTCAGAAGCAGGCACTCCGTCGTATTCGATGAAGCAGAAAACAGAATGCATACCATCAAAGCCGTTATTGTGGCGACTATTGGCTAAGACTTTTAAACAAGCGAAACAGAATAATTAATAGCTTATTGTAGTTTAGATGGGAAAGGATCGTGTGAAATGAAACCAGGTGTTAATGTTTACTCTGAAATAGGAAAACTGAACAGGGTGTTTCTGCATAGACTAGGAAAAGAGCTGGAAGGCCTTGTCCCAGACAATTTTGAAAGATTGCTTTTTGATGATATCCCTTATCTTGATGCAGCTCAGTATGAGCATGATTGCTTTGCAGACGTCCTTCGAGAGAATGAGGTGGAAGTACTTTATTTCACCGATCAGGTAGCCATAGCCCTTGAAGATCTATCCGTACGGAAAGAATTCATCAAGGAATTCATTGTAGAAAGCGATATCAATTCTGCCCATGTGAGTGAAGTCATTTTTGACTATTTAAAGGATATGCCGGTCAAGGAACTTATTGATAAGATGATTTCCGGTGTTAAAAAGTCGGATTTGAGCATTAAAGCGGCTTCATCCTTGTCGGATTTGGTTGCTGAAAGCTATCCGTATTACACAGATCCCCTGCCAAACCTTTACTTTACGAGGGATCCTGGCGCCTGCATAGGAAATGGTCTCAACGTTCATTGCATGAGCACGAAGGCAAGAAAGCGCGAAGCCCTTTTTATGAAATATATGCATAAATATAACAAGTCGTTTATGCCTGAAGGGACACCTTTGTGGTATGAATACAAAGGACCAAACTGTATTGAAGGCGGAGACATTCTGGTTATTTCTCCTGAAGTCGTCGCTGTGGGTTTTAGTCAGAGAACCTCGGCTGAGGCTATTGAAATTATGGCTGAGAATTTACTCAAATACTCCAATAGTTTCAAGAAGGTTTTGGTATTTGAAATACCAAAATGCCGGGCTTTTATGCATTTGGATACAGTTTTTACCATGGTAGACTATGATAAATTCACCATTCATCCTGAAATTGAAGCGCCTCTCAATATTTTTGAGGTGGCCTTAGATAAGGATGGACATCCTCACTTTAAGAGCAGTACGGATATCTTGACCAATATCCTTAAGAGAGAGCTTAAACTCCCTGCCGTTCAACTGATCAGATGCGGCGGGGATGACAAGATAGCTGCCCAGAGGGAACAGTGGAGTGACGGATCCAATACCCTTGCCATCGCGCCAGGCGTCGTTATTACATATGATAGAAATTACGTCACCAATGAGCTTCTGGAAAAGAACGGCGTAAAAGTGCTGACAATTCCAAGTTCAGAGCTTAGCCGGGGCAGAGGCGGCCCGCGCTGCATGAGTATGCCGATTAATAGAGACTAGGTCATTGGCAGTATGAGATCTATAAAGATGAGTTTGAGATTTAAAAATAGGAGGAAATATGTTAGAGAATTTAGATAAAAAAGTGGCAAAAGATAAAGCGCATATGCTGGTCGTGGCTTTAGGCGGAAACGCGCTTCAGGAATCGGGTGGCCCGGCCACTTCTGAAGCTCAGCACGCTGTGGTCACGAAGACTTGTGAATACTTGGCTGAAATTGTCTCCCGGGGCTATGAAATAGCAGTTGTCCATGGTAATGGACCGCAGGTTGGCAGGATTGTACTTGCTTCTGAGGCGGCAAAGGCGGTTACACCAGCCATGCCTTTTGATGTCTGCGGCGCAATGAGCCAGGGCTATATCGGCTACCATATACAGCAGTGTTTAAAATACGCCCTAAAGAAAAGGAATATGGCCATTCCGGTTGTCACTATAGTGACGCAGATGGTGGTCTCAAAAGACGACCCAGGGTTCAAAAACCCGACTAAGCCAATCGGGCCTTTTTATACCAAAGAAGAAGCCGATAAAATTGCTCTAGAGACAGGCTACACAATGAAAGAAGACTCTGGAAGAGGCTATAGAAGAGTCGTCGCTTCTCCAATTCCCGAAAAAATCGTCGAAATCGATGCCGTAAAAAAACTGTGGGATACTACGATTGTTATCACTGCAGGCGGCGGAGGTATCCCAGTCATTGAGAAAGAAGACGGAGAACTGGTGGGCGTGCCAGCAGTCATAGACAAAGACTTTGCCGCTGAGCTTCTTGCTGAAAACCTTGAAGCCGATACCCTCATGATCTTGACAGAGGTGGAGAAAATAGCCATCAATTTCAATAAACCGAATCAGAAAAACTTAGATAAGATGACCGTAGCCGAAGCTGAAGATTACGTTAAGGAAGGTCACTTTGCCCCAGGAAGCATGCTTCCTAAAGTTCTTGCCGCCATCAAGTTTGCCAAGGCAAACCCAGGCAAAAAGGCAATAATCACGTCGCTTTATAATGCCGTTGAGGCCCTTGAGGGCAAAACGGGAACGGTAATTATAAATAAATAGAATGATTTAGCCTATGTAATCAAGAGAAGAGGAAGGAAGTTGAAATGAACTATCCGGCACTCATAATAGATCAAAACAAATTAGAAGAAAACACCAAAATTGTCATCAAAAACTGCGGCGACTACGGCATCGAAGTCGCCGCAGTGACAAAATGCTACTGCGCCTTACCTGAGCTGGCTCGCGTTCAAATTAGGGGCGGCGCCAAAATGCTGGCAGATTCCAGAGTTGAGAACTTAAAAAAACTCAAAGACTTGCCCGTACCTAAGATGCTGATCAGGATACCCATGATTTCTCAAGCTGCAGATGTGGTAGCCTATGCGGACATCAGCCTTAATTCGGAAATTGAAGTCATTAAGGCCTTATCTTTAGAGGCTGTTAAGCACGGTAAAAAGCATAAAGTCATTATGATGATTGACATCGGAGATCTGAGAGAAGGGTGTTTGTTTGAAGATGCCCTAGGATTGGCTGATGAGATTATCGCTCAAGAAGGGATTATTCTAGCGGGGATCGGCGCCAATTACTCCTGCTTCGGGGGCGTTTTGGCCGACGAAAACAATTTAAATCAACTGCTGTTTGTCAAAAACGCAGTAGAGAAGAAGCATGGTATCAAAATGGAATATGTATCAGCAGGTAATTCCTGTTCCTACCACGTGATGGAAGCAGGAGAAATTCCCGCCGGTGTGAATCATTTCAGGCTGGGTGAGCTGATTATACTTGGTTATGACGTCCAAATCAAAAAAACTGTGGAGGGCACTCATAGAGATGTGTTCACTTTAGCAGCTGAAATTGTAGAACTCAAAGATAAACCGTCCAAACCCTTTGGCAAAATCGGCGTAGACGCCTTTGGCTGCGTTCCCGTATTCCCGGATTATGGCATCAGAAAGCGGGCCATTCTTGCTGTCGGAAGACAGGACTGCCGAATTGACGATCTGACGCCGAGAACAGAAGGCGCTACCATCACGGGAGCCAGCAGCGATCACATGATCGTAGACCTGACAGACTGCAAGGAAAATTTCAAAGTAGGAGATGTGCTAGAATTTGACGTTGCCTACGGGGCACTGCTGGCACTCTGCACCTCAGAATACGTAACGAAAAACATCATATAAGTCGATTATGACGTGCTTTGATAGTGGACGTGCAGCAGTTCGTGGGTTCTGCCAACCAGGACACCCTCATAAAGCGGTGCCAGCATGGGGTTGGCATCTGAATGCCGGATTCTCGACTGCTTGTCTGCCGCATAAATCCCCTTGGCGCGGCTTTCCCGTTCGAAGGTTTTGCCGTGAGGCTGGCCCGCACCGTTGATACAGCCATTTGGGCAAGCCATAACTTCAATAAAGTCATAATGAATTTCTCCAGATTTTATTTTCAAAATCAGGTCATCAGCATTTTTTAAGCCACTGACAACGGCTATTTTTAGTTGTCTTTCTCCTAAAGGAAATTCGAATTCCTTAACGCCCTCAAGACCTCTGGCTCCACAAAACTGAACGTTGTTGATGCCATTATGGGTCTTGTCTTCTGTGATTTTTCGAATAACCGCTTCGGTGACGCCGCCGGTAACACCGAAAATAAGCCCGGCGCCACTAAATATGCCAAAAGGCATATCCAGAGCTTCCGGCTCCAGCCTGTCAAAGTTGATTCCAGCTTCATAAAACATATTGGACAATTCCTGAGTCGTGATAACCAGATCGACATCCTGCTTGCCGTCCCTCTTAAACTCTTCTCTCAGCGCTTCGCCTTTTTTTGCGGTGCAAGGCATGATTGATACGACAATTGTTTCCCTGCCATCGGTATTGGAAGCAGACTTATGATACTCTTTAATCACTGTGCCGAACATTTGCTGAGGGGACTTGCAGGTGGAGATCTGAGGCATAATATCCGGATGTCTGTTTTCGACATACTTAATCCAAGCAGGACAGCAGGAGGTAAACAATGGTAATTTTGCTCCGCTTGACAGCTTATCCGCAAATTCGCCGGTCTCTTCGATCACTGTTAGATCAGCGCCAAAAGATGTATCATAAATTTCATCAAATCCTATTTTTCGCATAGCAGCAGCGATTAAGGGCATGACGTTTTCTCCGGAAGGAATGTGGAATTCTTCACCAAGCGCAAAACGTACTGCTGGCGCAACTTGAGCTATAACTCTTTTACTCGAGTCATGGACAGCCTCCCACACCTGGCTGATATGGCATTTGATGACGATTGCGCCAGTCGGACAGACTGCTGCGCATTGGCCGCAATTGACGCATTCGGTTTCTGCGATGGGCATGTCAAATGCCGGGCAGACTTTCAATTCATAGCCACGCTGGGCAAAATCAATAGCGCCGACGTTCTGTTTCTCGGAGCACATGCGCACGCAGTCCCCACAATGAATGCATTTATTGGGATTTCTTATAATGGAGGGGCTGGATTCATCTATGGGATATTCATCCTTAAAAGCCTTTTCACTTTTGTCAAAACGAATTTCTTTAATTCCAAAGCGATTGGCAAGATCCTGAAGCCGACATGTGCCGCTTTTGCTGCAGGTGGTACATTCTCTGCAGTGAGAGGCCAGAAGCAGTTTCAATATGATCTTGCGATGCTTTTGCAATTTTGGTGTATTCGTCTTGATTGCCATGCCAGTTTTTGGTGGAGTCGAGCAGGCGGTGAGAATTTCACCACGGCTGTCTTCGACGATACACATCCTGCAGGCGCCATAAACGGAAAGCTCGGAATAGTAGCAGAAAGTGGGCAGGTCTATACCTGCATTCCTTACCACATCAAGGATGTTTTTCTCGTCCTTAAACGGGATCCTTGCGCCATTGATTATCATATACTCATTTAACATGACTATGTTCCTTTCGCTATCTTAATACAATGTCTATTTACATTATAAAATCTAATCGCGCTATATAATCAATCGGCTACATAATCAATCGCTAATATCATTCGATTGCTTCACAATAGACGATTGTCTTCCACCGCTCAGTTATTCTTCTATTATGGCTTTGAAAAAATTGCAGGCATCTATACATACCTTGCATTTGATGCATTTGTGCTGATCTATGATATAGGGCTCCTTGAGCACTCCGGAAATCGCATTTGCGGGGCAAACTCTCTGGCATTTAGAGCAGCCCTTGCATTTATCTGCCAGAATTTTTATACGCTTTAGGCCGGAACAAGCTTTTGCTGGGCATCTCTTATCAATCACATGAGCCAGATACTCTTCTCTAAATTGGGCAATCGTACTGACGATCGGTGAAGCTGCCGTTTTGCCAAGACCACAAAGAGAGGTATAAGATATGGTATCGGCCAGCTCGAGCAAGGTATCAATCTGATCAATTGAGCCTCTTCCACTGACAATATCGTCTAGAAGCTCAAGCATGACATGGGTCCCTTCTCTACAAGGAACGCATTTTCCGCAGGATTCGTGCTGGGTAAAATTCATGAAAAATCTCGCTATGCTCACCATGCAGGTGTCTTCGTCCATCACCACAAGTCCCCCAGACCCGATCATCGCACCTGCATCGATGAGAGAATCAAAATCAAGATGAAGGTCCATATGCTTTTCGGTCAGGCAACCACCAGAAGGGCCTCCGATCTGTACGGCCTTGAATTTCTTATCGTTTTTGATGCCGCCGCCGATCTCGTAGATAACTTCCCTAAGAGTCGTCCCCATGGGTACTTCTATGAGTCCGCTGTTGGCGATATTACCCGTTAAAGCAAAAACCTTGGTTCCGGGACTTTTTGCTGTGCCCACTTTTTTATAGGCAGAAGCACCATATAGAATGATTTCTGAAACATGGGAAAAAGTCTCAACATTATTTAATACCGTCGGCTTATCGAACAATCCCTGCTCTACGGTTCTCGGAGGCTTGACTCTCGGCATGCCTCTGTTTCCTTCAATAGACGCTGTCAGAGCGCTGCCTTCTCCACAGACGAAAGCGCCGGCACCAAGATTGATTTTTATGGCAAAGTCAAAACCCGAATTCAGTATATTTTCACCCAGATATCCAGATTTCTCTGCTTGCTCAATAGCAATTTCTAGTCTGCTTACGGCTAATGGATATTCTGCACGCACATAAATATAGGCTTCATGTGCACCAGTAGCAATACCAGCTATAATCATGCCTTCCAGCATTTTATGAGGATCGCCTTCCATAATGCTCCGGTCCATAAAAGCACCAGGATCTCCTTCATCGCCATTACACACCACATATTTTACAGGATCCGTTTGTTTTTTAACCTGCATCCACTTCTTGCCAGTGGGAAAACCGCCGCCGCCTCTTCCTCTTAGAATCGCCCTGTCGATCTCTAAGCAGATCTCATCCTGAGTCATCTGGAAAAGGGCTTTTCGCACAGAGCTATACCCACCTACGGCAATATAATCCTGAATATTCTCTGGATTAATCAAACCACAGTTTTTTAGGGCGATACGCGTTTGTTTATCAAGAAAAGACTTTCCCTCATTTGAAATTTTATATTTCTCAACCGGTTTTTTACCAATGATATGTTTATCTATGATTTCAGATACGTGCTCCGGTTTGATCTTAACATAACGCGTCAGATGACCCGATTCATCGAGAACATCGACAATAGGTTCAAGATAACAGCTGCCAATGCAGCCGGTAGGCTGAAGGTTTATCTTTATTCCTTTTGCTTTTGCGAGTTTTTCAAATTCTGCAGCGGTTTTTTTGGCGCCTGAAGCGATTCCACAGCTGCCTTGACCAATCATAATTTTCATGCTATTCCCCTTAAACGTTTCCTTGATGACGAATCGACTTTAAAATTTCTTTGACACTTTCCTTATTCAAATTCCCATAAGTTTCGTCCTCACCGCCAGATTGAACCATCATAACGGGAGCCAGACTGCAGCAACCGAGACAAGCAACATTATTTAATGTGAAGAGTCCATCCGCGGTGGTCTCGCCGTCACTAATGCCAAGCTCTTTACACACGACATCTTCGATGAGCTTAGAGCCGCTGACATGACAAGCGGTACCCTGACATAAGAGAATAAGATGCTTTCCAATTGGTTTTAGTCTGAACTGGGTATAAAAAGTTGCCACACCATATATTTTTGCCTGAGTGATGCCGGTGGTTTTGGCAATATGGGCGATAACATCTCTAGATAAGTAGCCGTATAAATTTTGGGCCTTCTGCAAAATGATGATCAGGCTTCCTGGAACATGAAGGTAGTCACTAAGGATCAGATCGAGCCCCGAAAAGTCATTCACGTTTTTACAATTACACGTGCAATCATCATTGCGATTTCCTGGTTGCATGGTAGTCCTCCTCATAATGCTGAATTTGTTAAATATTTCTCAATATAAGTATATAGGAGCATAACCGATTTTGTAAAGGTAAAAATAGATAAAAGTTGAAATATTATTATAATTCAACAATTAAGAAAGAAAGTGAGTGGTTTTAAGCAATAGAATGTGGCCACTAGACGAGAAAAGGAGTCGAAAGGGAGGCATATAAATTGTGAATATATTATCAATAATAGTGCAAAAAAGTTGAGTATTCTGACAAATTCTTTTCAAGATTTGTTTAGCTGGCCCTGCGGTGCAAAGAAAAGGCCCGTTCTTTAGAACGGGCCAGAAAAATTGAGATGAAAAAAGAACTAAACGGCACCAAATTTTTTGCCAAGGAAAAGCCTGATGATGGCTGCAGTGGGCACTGCCAGCAGCATGCCAAGAATGCCCCAGTAATAACCGCCCAGAATAACCGCTACAAGGATAAAAACTGGACTTAGGCCCGTACTCGTTCCCATAATTTTGGGTGCGATGATGGATCCATCGAGCTGCTGTATGATAAAAAGCACAAGTATTGCGAGAAGAGCCTGTGTTGGGCCGCCAGTAAGAAGTGCAACAAGGATTGCCGGAATCATCCCGAGGTAAGGTCCGAAATAGGGGATAACATTGGCAAGTCCAGCGAAAAAGCCGATGAAGACCGCAAAGTCAAGACCAAGAATAGAAAGCCCGATAGAGGCTAGGATAGCCACGATAAGAGCATCGAGTAGGGCGCCTCTCAGGAATTGGCCGATAACCGTATTGACCTCAATTAACGTATCGTTGACCTTCACAATTTTGTCGGAAGGAAGGAGGATCGACAGGATTTTTTGCCATAGCCGTTTAAAGAAGGCAGCGTCCAGAAGTAGGTATAAGCTGACCATTATTCCTAAAAATAGTTTTAAAAAGCTTCCGCCCAGATTTAACATAAAATTCATGATGCTGCCAGTATTGAAACTATGTGAAATCCAGTTAATAATCAATGTGCCTGCATCTTTAAGTTTTATATCGAAGCCTGAACCGGGGATTTTATCAATCAGATCCCGCAGGACCTGTTCATACTTGAGGAAATAATCTATGATGCTCTGTGTCATCTGACTGACACTGCTGAAAACCAGTTGACCGACAATTAGGACAGCTAGTGTGTAGATAATCGCACCGAGAGCAGCCAGAATAATCAGGAAAGTCAGCAAAATGCTTAAAGTATGAATGCGCGTTTCTTTTTTGGCTGCTTTTATGGGGTCGTCATGTAATTTGTTAAATATGCGGGTTATGATCTTTTGATCAACCAGCTTGACCAGGGGCCCAATCAAAAATGCGATAATAAGGCCGATAATTAGGGGCGACAAAGCAGAGAGCAGACTACTCAAAAATGCACCAATGGATAATAGAATTGTATTAATATGAAGGATAATCTGATAGGCAATGAATAAAACTATAGCACTCATGACCGCGTAAACGCTGATCACAAAGTAGTGTTTATTTTCCTGAAACTTAGTGAATTTAGCCATAAATGACCTCCTCTTTGGGTTAATTATATAGGAGACGTATTATTATAGCAAGAAATTTGATACAATGGTAACAATAGTCAGGAAGGTGAATATGATGAAAAAAATACCCGAGTTGCTTTCTCCAGCAGGGGGGCTCGAGCAACTGAAGGCAGCCGTAGAAAATGGCGCAGATGCCGTTTACATGGGAGGAAGACTTTTTAATGCCCGTGTCAATGCAGAGAATTTCGATGATCACGAATTAAAGGCAGGTATGGCGTATGCCCATATACGCGGCGTCAACGTTTATGTGGCGATGAATACCCTGATTGCCGATGAAGAGATGCAGGCAGCCCTAGAATTTGCCGCGGAAGTCTATGAAGCAGGGGCGGATGCCTTAATCATACAGGATATGGGTTTTGCAGGGCTTGTAAAAAAGCACTTGCCTGACCTGCCGATCCATCTCAGCACACAAGCTACCATCTACAATATTGAAGGTGTCAGAGCTGCTGAAAAGTTGGGTTTTTCACGTGTGATCCTGGCAAGAGAGCTTGACCTCGCCTCCATAAAGAACATTTGCGATCAAACGTCTGTCCAAATAGAAGTCTTCGTGCATGGTGCCTTGTGTATGAGTTATTCCGGGCAATGCCAGCTCAGCCAAGTCATTGGAGGACGCAGCGGAAACAGGGGTCAATGCGCCCAACCTTGCAGGCTTCCTTATAGTCTTCATATGCATGAGGGAAGAAACGACAGGGAATTGACCAAAGCCGCCTATTTATTGAGCCCCAAGGATTTATGGGCTATAAAGCATTTGGATCAATTGGCAGGCGCGGGGGTTTCAAGTCTTAAAATTGAGGGCAGAATGAAGTCGCCGGAATATGTGGCCACAGTCACGGGAATCTATCGAAAATATCTGGAGCTTTATGCCGCAGGCCAATTGGATAGTTCGGGCAATAGCCAAACAAACAGTTCTACTGAAAGCCACTATGAAGTCACTGCTGCAGACATCAAAGCCCTAAAGCAAAGCTATAATAGAGGCGGTTTTACGACGGGCTACTTTTTGGGCAATCCAGGACGGGATCTTCTGTCTGGAAAGCTGCCAAAGCACCAAGGCGTATATATTGGGACCGTTAATAAAAGTTTCCCTGAGAGAAGACTTTTAGAAATCAAGCTTGAGGACCGACTTTCCATAGGTGACGGTATAGAAATCTGGAGTGAAAACTTTCCGGGCAATCTGGTTACCTTCATGAAAAAAAACGCCATTAAGGTTGATTTTGGTGAACAGGGAGATGTAATCACCGTTGGCGATATAGATGGAGAGATGATGCCTGGCGATCTGGTCTATAAGATCACGGATAAACAGCTCAACAAAGAGGCACAAGCTTCCTATTTATATAAACCGGAACAGAGAGTCATGATTAGTTGCCTTTTTGAAGCGAATAAGGGAAGACCCATGGCGCTCCTCTTAACAGACGATGAGGGCCATGAAGTTCACATGGTTAGCGAACATAGGCCAGAAGACGCCATTAATAGAGCGACAACCAAAGAGATGATTGTAGCCCAGCTAGATAAAACCGGAGGAACACCCTATAAAATAATAGATTTCAAGTTCGATGTAGCAGAAGGCATAGCAATCCCTATGTCTGAAATCAACTTGCTCAGAAGAAACGCGCTGGAGGAGCTTACAAGACTAAGGCTAAATAAATACCCAGAGCGTGAAAAGCCAATGGGCATGGATGCCAAACTAAAAATTGAGGTATTGGAACTAGGAGCGAAAACAGGCCTTGTGAGCCCGACAGTAAATAAAATACTCTATTTTTATCCGTTGAATGGCAGCAAAAGCTATCAGCTTGTGAATAAGAATTTTGAAGAGCATATATTTGAGGCTTCACGAATATACCTGCCCTACAGCTGTTTTTTGACTCGAGATTATGATGACATATTTGAAGCTTATGGGGCAAGAAAAATCCCATTGATACCAGTTATTCCACCCATCACCTTTGGTTATCACGATATGATCCTGGCTGAAAATTTGGAAACACTGATTAAGAATCCTTTCGTGAGCGGTATTTGCCTGGGCAATCTGGGCTGGGCTGCGGAATGTCTCAAACTGGGAGCCGATATTTATGGAGACTACAGTCTAAATTTCTATAACAGCAATAGCTTTTCCGTTGCAAAGTCCATGGGGTTCAAAGGAGGGGTTATCGCCCATGAAGCTAGCCTTTCTCAAATCAAAGATATGGACTTTAGCGGCCTTGACGTTTCGGTGGCGGCCTACGGCAGGCTCCCTGTCATGATAACGGAGCACTGCCCAATCGGAAGCCGGAAGACTGTCAAGCGGGGTCTCGGGGACCCGGGCAACACGGATCATTGTGCTAACACTAAGAGCCCGAATGACATTGAGAGTGGAAACGATGTGGCGAAATGCAACCTATGCCATTCTGGAAGCTTTTATCTCAAGGATCGAAAGGGCGCTGAATTCCCTGTTATTACGGATAAAGACTCTTGTAGGGCAACGATACTTAGCCATAATACTCGGCCGCTAAAATACACTTCCACTGAACTGGTAAAAGCTGGAATTATGAATCAAAGGCTGTATATTTTAGATGAGACCATTGGAGACATAGAAGGCTTATAATTTTGTATATTGTATACGTTATATGCTGAATTGCCTTAATTCGTTGAATTTTAAAACTAATCTCAGGCCTATGTATATTGTATTCATGTCAAAAGATGTTTGACTAAAAAGAGAATAAACTGTATTATTGATGATAATTATACTTTTATCAATTTACAAGGATAAAAGGTCATTTTGTAGTAAAGGAGTGTTGGTAATGTCACAGAAAAACATGAAAACTATGGATGGAAATACAGCAGCAGCATACGTGTCTTATGCGTTTACTGAAGTTGCGGCAATTTATCCTATTACCCCTTCGTCCACGATGGCAGAACTTGTCGATGAATGGGCAGCTTATGGGAAGAAAAACATCTTTGGACAGACGGTCTCAGTAGTAGAGCTTCAATCTGAAGCAGGCGCAGCTGGAACAGTTCACGGATCCTTGGCATCAGGCGCTCTGACAACTACATACACAGCGTCCCAGGGGCTGCTGCTCATGATTCCGAACATGTACAAGATAGCGGGAGAACTTCTGCCTGGCGTATTTCACGTCACGGCGAGAACATTGGCTACCCATGCGCTTTGTATTTTTGGGGATCAATCAGATGTCATGGCTACAAGGCAGACAGGCTTCACCATGCTGGCATCAAGTTCAGTGCAGGAAGTTATGGACCTTGCTGGCATCGCGCATCTTTCGGCAATAAAATCAAGAGTACCTGTTCTCCATTTTTTTGATGGGTTCAGGACTTCACATGAAGAGCAGAAAATTGAAGTTATAGACTATGACGATTTTAAGAAGATGGTCGACATGGATGCCGTGCAAAAGTTTAGGGATAATGCCTTAAATCCGGAGCATCCCGTGACTCGTGGGACCGCCCAAAATCCTGATATTTTCTTTCAAGCCAGAGAGGCTTCCAACAAATTCTACGAAGCAGTGCCGGGAATTGTTGCAGATTATATGAAGCAAATCAGTGAACTGACTGGCAGAACATATAAGCCCTTCGACTATGTTGGTCATCCGGAGGCGGAGCATGTCATCGTAGCAATGGGATCTGCATGCGAGACCATAGAAGAAACCATCAACGCGCTACTCAAAGAAGGCAAAAAAGTCGGACTGATAAAAGTCCGTTTGTTCAGACCTTTTGTCCCCGCATTTTTCATGAATGTCATGCCTAAAACTGTCAAGAAAATAGCGGTGCTTGATAGAACAAAAGAGCCTGGAGCTTCAGGAGAGCCCTTATATATGGATATCAGATCCATGTTCTACAGAGACGCAAACGCGCCAGAAGTTTATGGCGGAAGGTACGGCCTTGGATCTAAGGACACTACGCCCGATCAGATTGTTGCCGTTTACCAGAACTTGGAAAAAGAAGAGCCAAAAGACCAATTCACCATTGGCATCAACGACGATGTTACCTTTACTTCTCTCCCAATACCAACCGGCATAAGCACTGAGCCAGAGGGAACCATCCAGTGCAAATTCTGGGGACTTGGGGCAGACGGTACCGTTGGAGCCAACAAAAACTCCATAAAAATCATAGGAGATAAAACGGATTTGTATGCTCAAGGATATTTTGCGTATGACTCTAAAAAATCCGGCGGCGTGACCATTTCTCATTTGAGATTTGGAAAAAACAAAATACAATCCACCTATCTGATTACTGAAGCCAATTTTGTGGCTTGTCATAATCAGGCTTATGTTTATAAATATGACTTGCTTAAGGGGCTAAAGAAGGGTGGAACTTTTCTGCTTAACTGTATTTGGTCACCAGAAGAGGTTTCGACCAATCTTCCCGCTTATATGAAAAGGTACATCGCAGAGAACGAGATCAAGTTCTATACCATCAATGCAACTGAAATCGCTGGAGAAATAGGGCTGGGAAACCGAATAAACATGATCATGCAAGCGGCTTTCTTCAAATTAACCCGAGTTATTCCCGTAAATGAAGCGGTAAAATACATGAAAGAATCTGTCGAGAATACCTATGGCAAAAAAGGCAAGAAGATTGTAGCGCTAAATGAAGCCGCCATTGACAGAGGAATTACGGATTTTCGAGAAATAATCCCAGCTAAAGACTGGAAAAACGCTAAAGACGATCTTAAGGCTGAAAAGGACATTCCTGAATTTATCGAAGAAATTCTAATACCCATGTCAAGACAAGAGGGTGACAACCTCCCAGTCAGTGCTTTTTTACGCAGAGAGGACGGAACGTTCCCTTCTGGAACAGCGGCTTATGAGAAACGCGGCGTGGCTAGCGAGAATCCGGAGTGGATTCCGGAAAACTGCATTCAGTGTAATCAGTGCGCCTTTGTTTGTCCACATGCTGCAATAAGGCCTATTTTGCTCACAGCAGAAGAGGAGAAGAAGGCACCGAAGTTATTTGAATCCATAAAATCCATAGGTAAAGGTCTTGAAGATCATAAATTCAGAATCCAAGTATCCACCCTCGATTGCCTTGGCTGTGGCAACTGTGCAGACATATGCCCCTCAAAGAAAAAGGCTTTAATTATGAAACCCATAGCGACTCAGGTCGAGCAAATTCCTAATTGGGACTTTGGGATGTCACTTCCAATAAAAGACAAACTGGTCAGCAAAAATACCATTAAAGGCAGTCAGTTTGCAAAACCCTATATTGAATTCTCTGGCGCTTGTTCCGGCTGCGGAGAAACCCCCTATATCAAACTCATTACCCAGCTTTTCGGAGATCGCATGATGATTGCAAATGCAACTGGGTGTTCTTCAATTTGGGGCGGGTCTGCGCCATCAACGCCTTACTGCTCAGATGCCAACGGAAGAGGCCCGTCCTGGGCAAACTCGCTGTTTGAAGACAACGCGGAGTATGGTTACGGCATGCTTATGGGCGTCAAGCAAATGAGGCATAAAATTAAAGACAGCATGACTGAGCTACTAAGCCTGGAAATTCCTTCGGGACTAAAAGGTGCCATAGAAAACTGGATATTCACTAAAAACGACGGCGCTCTCTCAAGAGACGCGAGTGATAAGGTGATATGTGAGATTGAGGCAGCGAAAAGTCTTGGCAAAAAAGAAAAAGAGCTTGCTGCAGAAATTGTGAGCAGAAAAGATTACCTTGTCAAGAAATCAGTTTGGGCTGTTGGCGGCGATGGTTGGGCTTATGACATCGGATACGGCGGACTGGATCATGTGCTTGCATCTGGGGAGAACATCAACGTGCTTGTATTTGATACCGAAATGTACTCCAATACTGGTGGACAGGCTTCAAAATCAACGCCGACTGCTGCGGTAGCCAAATTTACAGCTTCCGGAAAAAGAATTAAGAAGAAAGATCTTGGCATGATGGCCATGTCGTATGGCTATGTTTATGTTGCCCAGGTCGGCATGGGCGCCGATAAGAACCAATTTATGAAAGCCGTCATCGAAGCTGAAAAATATGATGGTCCTTCAATAATCATCGCCTATGCGCCTTGCATCAACCATGGCATAAAAAAGGGAATGGGAAAATCCCAGGAAAACACCAAAGACGCCGTAGAAGCTGGGTATTGGCATCTTTACAGATACAATCCGAGCCTTAAAGAAAACGGCGAGAACCCCTTCACTTTGGACTCCAAAGAGCCTAACCACAATTTCCGTGAATTCCTGATGGGCCAAGTGAGATATTCTACACTCAAGGGAGAATTCCCTGAGGTTGCGGATAAGCTCTTCGAAATGGCTGAAGAAAACGCGACTGAGAGGTACAGGGGATATAAGAAGCTCGCCGAGAAGGCCTAAGCAGCTCAACGCTACATAAAACAAATCAGGATACAGTTTTTCTTTCGCAAACCAAGCGCGACGCGGCATTCACCGCAATTATGTTGCGATGGTTTACTCAATGAAAAGCTGTATCCTTTTATTTCAATAGATTGTGTAATGGACGATGGTGGCTTATGCACAAGAAATTAAGAAATAAAGCCCTATATAATGGAAGCATCCTAATCTGTCAAAGTACTTAAATTCGACAAATTGTAGCACGTAGGTAATCGATCAAAAATAAGCCAAATTAATATTATAAAACGGGTTGACATCCGGAAAGAGTTTTGCTAAAATCAATCTTGCGCTGTCAGATAAGGATAGTTCGCACTTGTCGGCTAGGAGATTCAATTCTGCGAAATATAACAAAAAAAGAATTGAAAATTCAACAAAAAGTGATTGACATAAATGTAGGCAAGTGATATATTTATCTAGCGCTCTTGAGAGAGAAGCGCACGAACCTTGAAAACTCCATAGTGCAGAAATTAGTCAAAGTATTGAGAAACCTGCTGAATTTATTCAGCAAAGGGGCTCAGTCAATTCTAGAAAAACCAGAACTCAGCATAGCTGAGAAAAACAAACATTAAACGCAATAGCGTTCGAAACTTTTATTAAGAGTTTGATCCTGGCTCAGGATGAACGCTGGCGGCGTGCCTAACACATGCAAGTCGAGCGCGATCTTCATTAGCGAAACTTCGGTCTAGCGAGGGAAGTGAAAGCGGCGGACGGGTGAGTAACGCGTAGGCAACCTGCCCCATACAGAGGGATAGCCTCGGGAAACCGGGATTAAAACCTCATAATGCAAAACCTCCACATGAAGGTTTTGCCAAAGATTTATCGGTATGGGATGGGCCTGCGTCTGATTAGCTAGTTGGTGAGGTAACGGCTCACCAAGGCGACGATCAGTAGCCGACCTGAGAGGGTGAACGGCCACATTGGAACTGAGACACGGTCCAAACTCCTACGGGAGGCAGCAGTGGGGAATATTGCACAATGGGCGAAAGCCTGATGCAGCAACGCCGCGTGAGTGATGAAGGCCTTTGGGTCGTAAAGCTCTGTCCTAAGGGAAGAAAAAAATGACGGTACCTTAGGAGGAAGCCCCGGCTAACTACGTGCCAGCAGCCGCGGTAATACGTAGGGGGCAAGCGTTATCCGGAATTATTGGGCGTAAAGAGTGCGTAGGTGGTTATTTAAGCGCGAGGTGAAAGGCTACAGCTTAACTGTGGTAAGCCTTGCGAACTGGATGACTTGAGTGCAGGAGAGGAAAGCGGAATTCCTAGTGTAGCGGTGAAATGCGTAGATATTAGGAGGAACACCAGTGGCGAAGGCGGCTTTCTGGACTGTAACTGACACTGAGGCACGAAAGCGTGGGGAGCAAACAGGATTAGATACCCTGGTAGTCCACGCCGTAAACGATGAGCACTAGGTGTCGGGGTCGCAAGGCCTCGGTGCCGCAGTTAACGCATTAAGTGCTCCGCCTGGGGAGTACGCACGCAAGTGTGAAACTCAAAGGAATTGACGGGGACCCGCACAAGCAGCGGAGCATGTGGTTTAATTCGAAGCAACGCGAAGAACCTTACCAGAACTTGACATCCCTACGACCGGTCTTTAATAGGATCTTCCCTTCGGGGCGGAGGAGACAGGTGGTGCATGGTTGTCGTCAGCTCGTGTCGTGAGATGTTGGGTTAAGTCCCGCAACGAGCGCAACCCTTGTCATTAGTTGCCATCAGTTCGGCTGGGCACTCTAGTGAGACTGCCGGGGATAACTCGGAGGAAGGTGGGGATGACGTCAAATCATCATGCCCCTTATGTTCTGGGCTACACACGTGCTACAATGGCTGGTACAAAGAGACGCAATACGGTGACGTGGAGCAAATCTCAAAAACCAGTCCCAGTTCGGATTGTAGGCTGAAACTCGCCTACATGAAGTTGGAGTTGCTAGTAATCGCGAATCAGAACGTCGCGGTGAATGCGTTCCCGGGTCTTGTACACACCGCCCGTCACACCATGGAAGCTGGGGGCGCCCGAAGTTGGCCGTTTAATAGGTTACCTAAGGCGAAATCAGTGACTGGGGTGAAGTCGTAACAAGGTAGCCGTATCGGAAGGTGCGGCTGGATCACCTCCTTTCTAAGGAGACTTTAATTTCTGCACTATGAGTTTATATATGGGGACTTAGCTCAGCTGGGAGAGCACCTGCCTTGCACGCAGGGGGTCAAGAGTTCGATCCTCTTAGTCTCCACCATGAAATCTTCAAGGGTTATCCCAAAGAGATTTTTTTACACTTAAGTAGCAAATACTTAAGCCAGTGTACCTTGAAAACTGAACAATGTAGAAATGAAACGAAATCGAGAAGAAAAACGTTTACAAATGAATTCAATTTTAGGAGTAAACTACAATTTCAATCGAACCGAGAATCAAAATTGAGCGAGTTAAATCGCAAGATAAAGAAGTCTTGAAAGTTTTATGCAAAACAAAGTTTGGCGTAAGCCACGAAACAAGCCATAAGTGAATTCTATGCAAATAGATGTTCAAGCATGGTTTGCGCAGTGAATTTTACGCAGGACGAGGAGCGATGACTGAGATCGAAATGAACATATATCATATATGTGAATGAGATCGAAGGAATCTGCGACGAAGTGATGCGTAAAATTAACAAGCAAAATGGTCAAGTAAATAAGAGCATAAGGTGGATGCCTTGGCACTAGGAGCCGACGAAGGACGTGGCAAGCTGCGATAAGCTGCGGGTAGGCGCAAACAGCCGTTAATCCGCAGATTTCCGAATGAGGAAACTCACTTATGGTAATGCGTAAGTACCCCATGCTGAATATATAGGCATGGAGGAGGTAACCAGGGGAACTGAAACATCTAAGTACCCTGAGGAAAAGAAAGAAACATCGATTCCCCAAGTAGCGGCGAGCGAACGGGGAAGAGCCCAAACCGGATTTATCCGGGGTTGTGGACCACTCATCACGTAAGTAGAGCATAGTCGAAGACGACTGGAAAGTCGCGCCGTAGAGGGTAATGGCCCTGTAGACGAAATGTGAAGCTTGCAGAGTGGCACCAGAGTACCACCAGGCACGTGAAACCTGATGGGAAGCTGGGGGGACCGCCCCCCAAGGCTAAATACTTCCTAGTGACCGATAGAGAATAGTACCGTGAGGGAAAGGTGAAAAGAACCCCGGGAGGGGAGTGAAATAGAACCTGAAACCTTATGCTTACAAGCAGAGGGAGCGCAAGTGACCTCGTACTTTTTGTAGAACGGGCCAACGAGTTACGGTATGTAGCAAGGTTAAGGTGTTCAGCACCGGAGCCGTAGCGAAAGCGAGTCTGAATAGGGCGTCAAGTTACATGCTGTAGACCCGAAACCGGGTGACCTATCCATGTGCAGGTTGAAGCGAGAGTAAAATCTCGTGGAGGACCGAACCCATGTCTGTTGAAAAAGGCTGGGATGACGTGTGGATAGCGGTGAAATTCCAATCGAACCCGGATATAGCTGGTTCTCCTCGAAATAGCTTTAGGGCTAGCCTCAAGATAGATACGCGGAGGTAGAGCACTGAATGTTCTAGGGGCCTTCACCGGTTACCAAAAACTATCAAACTCCGAATGCCGCAGTATTGTTTCTTGGGAGTCAGACTATGTGAGATAAGTTTCATAGTCGAAAGGGAAACAGCCCAGACCAACAGCTAAGGTCCCAAAATGTAAGTTAAGTGGAAAAGGATGTGGAGCTGCATAGACAACTAGGATGTTGGCTTAGAAGCAGCCACTCATTTAAAGAGTGCGTAATAGCTCACTAGTCGAGTGGCTCTGCGCCGAAGATAAACGGGGCTAAAACTTACTACCGAAGCTTTGGATAAGGACGTAGGTCCTTATGGTAGAGGAGCATCGTATACGGGTTGAAGCTTGATCGTAAGGTCAGGTGGACTGTATACGAGAGAGAATGTTGGCATGAGTAGCGTAAGGCGGGTGAGAATCCCGCCCACCGAAAATCTAAGGTTTCCTGAGGAAGGTTCGTCCTCTCAGGGTAAGTCGGGACCTAAGCCGAGGACGAAGGTCGTAGGCGATGGACAACTGGTTGAGATTCCAGTACCACCGAAAGTCGTTTGAGTGATGTGGGGACACAGAAGGATAAGTTGAGCGCACCGTTGGTTGAGTGCGTCTAAGCGGCAAGTGAGACTCTTTAGGCAAATCCGGAGAGTCAATTGCGAGCCGTTATGGGGAGGGAAATTAGAGTACCGAAGCAACTGATTTCACACTGTCAAGAAAAGCCACTAGCGAGACCGTAGGTGCCCGTACCGTAAACCGACACAGGTAGATGAGGAGAGAATCCTAAGGTGAGCGAGAGAACCATTGTTAAGGAACTCGGCAAAATAACCCCGTAACTTCGGGAGAAGGGGTGCCAGCGCAAGCTGGCCGCAGTGAAAAGGCCCAGGCGACTGTTTACCAAAAACACAGGTCTCTGCTAAGTCGTAAGACGATGTATAGGGGCTGACGCCTGCCCGGTGCTGGAAGGTTAAGGGGAATGCTTAGCGCAAGCGAAGGTGTGAACTTAAGCCCCAGTAAACGGCGGCCGTAACTATAACGGTCCTAAGGTAGCGAAATTCCTTGTCGGGTAAGTTCCGACCCGCACGAAAGGCGTAACGATCTGGGCACTGTCTCAACAATGGACTCGGTGAAATTGTAGTACCGGTAAAGATGCCGGTTACCCGCAGCAGGACGGAAAGACCCCGTGGAGCTTTACTGCAGCTTGATATTGGATTTCGGCATTGCATGTACAGGATAGGTGGGAGACATAGATCCCGGGACGCCAGTTTCGGAGGAGTCAACCTTGGGATACCACTCTTGTAATGTTGAAATTCTAACCATAGACAGTTACCCTGTCTTGGGACAGTGTCTGGTGGGCAGTTTGACTGGGGCGGTCGCCTCCCAAAATGTAACGGAGGCGCCCAAAGGTTCCCTCAGCGCGGTCGGAACTCGCGCGTAGAGTGTAAAGGCAGAAGGGAGCTTGATTGCGAGACCTACAAGTCAAGCAAGGACGAAAGTCGGGCTTAGTGATCCGGTGGTACCGAGTGGAAGGGCCATCGCTCAACGGATAAAAGCTACCCCGGGGATAACAGGCTTATCTCCCCCAAGAGTCCACATCGACGGGGAGGTTTGGCACCTCGATGTCGGCTCGTCTCATCCTGGGGCTGAAGTAGGTCCCAAGGGTTGGGCTGTTCGCCCATTAAAGAGGTACGCGAGCTGGGTTCAGAACGTCGTGAGACAGTTCGGTCCCTATCCGCTGTGGGCGTTGGAAATTTGAGTGGAGCTGTTC
>JANYJS010000029.1 GCA_025361765.1 Bacillota bacterium | reverse complement strand
GCTTTGCATGATGTTGCCTGCTAGGTCTATGACTTTGTAAAAAGATGCTTGCACATAATGATTATGAAAATAATTGGCCTCACCTATCGCAGTATCACCTAGAACCGCTGTGCGGTGGAAATATCCTCTAATAATTTTTTGACCGCTCCTACCTGTCATGAAATTACCAACATGGCTAAGAATAATTGTGCTTCCCATTTTATGCCTCCATAATCTTAATAGGCCTGATAATTCCCTCATCTAATTTCCATGAAGAGGAGTTCTCTATATTAGTGGATTCTCTTTGCATAATCTTAGTGGATGTATTGCCCTTAATGAAGGTCTTGAAGGAGGGAAGGACACAAAGTTCTACCGATATCTGACCCTGCTCGAAAAGTTTTTCATACCCCACCTGTCCTATCTTGGCTTTAGGCAAGCCCTTTACCGCCCCGCTAAGTTCTCCGGAAGCCAAAGAGCCAACATAGACTTTAGGGGCGATTACTCTGAAAGAGTCCCATATTTTTTCTAATTTGAACTGTCCGTAATCCTCCCCAATCAACTCGGGGTCAAGATCGGCTCTAGTAGTAATAGAGTCAGTGTCGCAATAGATAACGTTCTCCACTCCGAGATTATATATATTTCTCAACAAGTGAATACGAGCATAGGCAGTAATGAATACCGCCCATTGTGGTAGAGCCAATATATTCTCATCATGTTCTTTTTTAATCCACAATTTTTCCGATGTTCCCCACTGACTAGCCCCGATATAGTCCTCATCCTCTTTAGGCACAAAGATACGGCAGCGCTCTTTGCGTGTTCCATACTTTCCATAGACACTATTTTGAATAAGTTTGACTACCTGCTCAAAGGCCGTACCTTTATATTCCTTGCGAGTCTGCTCGCAAAAAGTTACGAGATCATCAAAGGGATATATCCTCTCATTGAAAATCACCCCCTCCCGAACTTCCAAGAGCTTATATCCATGCTCTAATGCGAACTCGATTTCTACATTAGTTACCGTAGTTTCAAATCTTCCTCTAGGCCATACGATATGGCCCACTTCTCCGGTGAAAACTCTCTTGGGCAAAATAGGAAAGACAACGTCCTCCGGGGATTCAACAAGGACTCTGTATATTCCCAGATTTCCCTTGACCACGTAGTTGACCTTGGAGTAGCTGCCAAAAGGGACTCCGAACTCTCTCATGACATATGGGTAGGAGGAGTTAATGTCATAAGTTTTAAGATTCCGGTATATCGCCTCCCCAAAGCGACCCTGAACCGCCCCACCAAAATAAGCGCTACGCACAAAGGTATCTATATTCTCCGGATTGAAATAGGAACGATCTATCTTCGCCCTCCACGCCTTAATAGCTGTAGCTGCAAGAGTATAGGCAACGTGGACTCCAAAGAGTTTGTAGATGATCTCATCAAATCTGATGAGAGCCTTGACTAATATCTCTGAGTCCCTAGCGGCATAGGCCAAGTGATCCGGATTGGTCGGGTCAAAGTTCTCGATATCTATTTCAAGTTTAGGCAATTCAGGAGTAAAAGTTTCAGCGAACTTTTTAAGTGAGTGGGGCCATAGAGCAAAGGAGTCCACCATCTCAAAATCTGCCGTCTTGATCATGAAAACATCGGACTCTGTGCGCATAGCGAACTCTATAGAGTCAGAATAATTTTCTAACAGGATATCTATGAGATAGCGCCAATCATATTGAGCATTGTGGGCATACCACCTAATCCCGGGCTTGGTCATAAATACCAAGAGCAACTCATCAATAATCTCCTCGGGCTCACCTGTGATTACTTCAGCCTGAAACATCCCTGATACATACCATGAAGCTGCGAGAAGTTTGCCTCCAAGCCCCGCAGTTTCAAAGTCAAAGGCTCCAACTATAAACTTAGGATCAGGGCCTTGATCTCTTAGCGGATGATAACCTCTGACACTTCTCTTAACCTCACTCATAATGTTTTCATGTATTCACTATTGAAGATGACGTGAAGGGAGAGAGACACAAAACTATCCTCTCCCTTGAAGTCATAGGAAAGTTTGAACTCCTCCAAAGCGATGCCTAGTTGAGTTAGGCTAGGCCATGCCCACGCCGGAAGAAGATTTCTAGTGTCAGTATCACCGAACTTGGTAAAGACCAGTTGCGTCACTACAGAGAAAGCTCTTGGATTATCTTTAAGTCCTGCCACAAACTGCTCATAGTCAGACCCTAGTTTTTTAAGGTCAGGAGTGCCGTTTGCTCTATAGGCCACGGGTATTTCCACATTGACGAACTTGCGAGCCTTGACGCTCTTGAGATTTCTTCCCCTCACATAATATGTTTTTGTGACCTTAGATGCTCTACCTCTGGCAGGGCGCGATGCTGCTA
>JANYJS010000002.1 GCA_025361765.1 Bacillota bacterium | reverse complement strand
TATGATTATGACCATTCCCTACAAATATCAAAAGAGATTCAATGAATCAGACATAGAGGTCAAATCCCGAATAGATGATCCGGTAAATCCGGCATACATCGAAGAGCTGAGAAAGCTGCCCGACTTCGTCAAAGCCTATGATCATATGGAAGTTAAGGACTTTGACACCTACGGAGCAGTGAACGTGACCTTAGAACAGTTTGCCGGCGGCTATGACGATCTGGTCAAAATCGTCAGAAAGTTCATGATCAAATACTAGCCATAATATGGGCGGCAGCCACTGATTAAACTCAATATAAATGTAAATATCAGGCTGCAGCCACTGATTAAACTCAATATAAATGTAAATATCAGGCGGCAGCCAACAAAATCAATAGGAGAAAAATCATGTTAATACTCCTGCAAAATCTTGAATGGGGCTACAATGAAATAACAAATATGAAGACCAAAGAGCAAGGTATGCTTATGGATATAGGTCTTCAGAAGATAAAAAAGGATGAAAAAATCCGATTCCTTGACGAGACTAAAGAGACGGCTTTTTTGCTGCTTTCGGGCAAGGTCGCCTTTAAATGGGCGGACAATTTGGCTACAGCTGAAAGAGCTTCTCTCTTCGATGAAAATCCGTCAGTTCTTCATGTCCCAAAAGCCACTGAGGTAGTTCTGACTGCCAATGAAGAAGCTGAAGTGTTGATCCAAAAGACTTCCAATGCAGATGTTTTCCCAGCGAAATTTTATAGCCAAACAGAGATCGGCTGTGATATTTTTGGCGAACAGGTTTGGGATGACACGGCTAGGAGAATGGTCAGGACTGTATTTGATTACAACAATGCCCCCTATTCCAACATGGTATTAGGCGAAGTTATTAACTTTCCGGGCAAATGGTCAAGTTACATACCCCATGGTCATGCTCAGCCGGAAGTCTATTTCTATCGTTTTGACAAAGATAGCGGGTTTGGAGCAGGTTTCATTGGGGACGAGGCATATAAGATCAGACATAACAGCGCACTTTGTATACCGGGAGGTCCTACTCATCCTCAGGCAGCAGCGCCAGGCTACCCCATGTACTATTGTTGGATGATCCGTCATCTTGACAACAATCCATGGACCAGTAGAGATAATGACCCAAGATATACCTGGCTTCTTGAGAAGGACGTTAAAATTTGGCCAAACAGATAGCATTTGATAAAACTCTTCTCCGATTAATCCCGCCCGCATAAGGCGGGATTTTTCCTTAGTATTCTTGCACTAAAAACCGTTTACTGTTACAATTGTAAAGAGCTTTAATTTAGAGTGACAAAAATTGTAAAGAGCTTTGATTTAGACCGCAAAAGAGGTATCAAAATGACAATAAAAATCATATTTCTCATCTTGATTTGCCTGCCGGTAATCTATGTTTGCATTCTTTTATTTGGCAAGCTCTACCATGAATTTGCTCAAAAAAAAGTACAGCAGTAGAAGAGCGAAGTCAGCAGTAGAAGAGCGAAATCAGCAGTAGAAGAGCGAAGTCCGCAGTAGAAGAGCGAAGTCAGCAGTAGAAGAGCGCAGTCAGCAGTAGAAGAGCGCAGTCAGCAGTAGGATGATAAGCGCGGTAGGAGAATAATATGAAGGGCTTGTTTATTACCTTTGAGGGCCCTGATGGCTCCGGTAAAACCACTCAAATAAAAATACTCAAGAAGTATATAGAAGAAAAAGGTTATGAAGCAGTACTGACAAGAGAACCTGGCGGCACCAAGATTAGTGAAAAAATAAGGGAAATCATACTGGACAAGACTCATAGGGAGATGGACTATGTAACTGAAGCGCTTCTTTATGCCGCGTCAAGAGCCCAGCATGTGGCGGAACTTATTCAGCCAAACCTTGATCAGGGAATCACTGTCATTTGCGACAGATTCGTTGATTCAAGCATAGCATATCAAGGATATGGCAGACATTTAGGAGACAGTGTAAAAATTATAAATGACATTGCTATCAGAGGCTGCGTTCCGGATGCTACATTTTTGCTAAAAGTTGATCCAGAGCTTCTCGTCGACAGAAGAAGCCTTGGAGAAATGGATCGGCTCGAACTCGAGAAATTAGAGTATCATCAAGCCGTGTATCAAGCGTATCTGACCTTAGAAAAGCAGTATCCTGAACGCATTATAGGGATCGATGCAAATAGAAGCATTTCAGAAGTCAGTGAAGATATCTTAAGACGCATAGATTTTCTGATTATGACAAAAGCACAAGAATTATTATGACAATAGAACTGGATTATTATGACAAAAGCACAAGCAGTATCATGGATTTGGCGCTTGGACAAATGACGCAGGTAGACATCAAAGGCGGGAAAACAAATGGCACAGCAAGACATCAAAGGCGGGAAGCAAATGACCGAGGAACACATCAAAGGCGGGAAAACAATTTGGGATAGACTACGGGAAACGGTTCAAAGCGACAGCGTGTTTCATGCTTATATAGTCGAAGGACAGAACGATGCAGAAAAACTGCTGATGGCGAAGAACTTTGTCAAGGCGATCCTGTGTGAGGAGGCTTCTGGCCAACCTTGTGAGGACTGCATATCCTGCCGTAAAATGAATCATGACAATCATGAAGACGTCATATACATTGCGAAAGAGGGAAGCAGCATCAAGGATGAAGTGGTAGCTGATATGCAAAGCCGGCTACGAAAAAAACCCTTTGCAGGAGAGAGAAACATAGCAATCATCGAGAATGCTGACACCATGACGCCAAAAGCACAGAATAGACTGCTTAAAACGCTGGAAGAACCTCTTGGGAAAAATATTATCATACTCTTGACTGAAAACGCAGGGAATCTCACCCAGACCATCAACTCAAGATGCATTTTATATAGATTACCGATGAATTCTGCAAAACCTATGACTGAAAGCCTGAATGAGCAGTACCATCTTATGGAATTCGCTAAAGGGTTGGCTGAGAAACGATCCTTATACCTTCACTCTAAAGATCTGAAAGAGATAGGATTAAAAAGAGAAACCGCGCTTGAGGTTCTTGATGTTCTGGAAAATTGGTTTAGAGATATGCTGATGCTCAGCTATGATGCTTCGCCAATTGAATTGGTGAATACAGATCGCAAAAGCACGCTATTGCTGGAAAGCAGGCTTTATCAAAAGGCGGATATGGTTAATATCATTAAGTCCATTGAGGAAGCCAAGGATGAGATGCATAAGAATATTAATGTAAGTTATGCCTTAAAAAGCATGCTTTTAAAGATACAGGAGGATAGAAATGGTAAAAGTAGTCGGAATCAGATTTAAAAAAGCAGGAAAGGTGTATTATTTTGATCCGGATCAACTCGATATAGCCGCCGGAGATCATGTCATTGTAGAGACTTCGCGGGGCATAGAATATGGTGAAGTGACCGTCGCGCCCAAAGAAATCGCAGAAAAGGACATTGTGTCCCCCCTTAAGAAAGTACTGAGAATAGCAGATGAAAAGGACAAGGCTCAGCATGAGGAAAATACGCATAAAAAGGCCAGAGCTCTTGAGCTTTGCCAGGAAAAGGTCGATAAACATCATTTGATCATGAAGCTTATTGACGTGGAGTATACTTTTGACAACAGCAAAATCATCTTCTACTTTACCGCTGAGGGACGAGTGGATTTCAGAGAATTAGTCAAAGACTTGGCAGGGGTCTTTAAAATGCGTATTGAGCTGAGACAAATCGGCGTTAGGGACGAAGCTAAGATGGTCGGTGGAATTGGAACCTGCGGAAAGAGCCTGTGCTGTCACACTTGGCTTCCTGAATTCGAACCCGTATCAATAAAAATGGCGAAGATACAGAATTTATCCCTAAACCCAACGAAAATTTCCGGGATATGCGGCAGACTGATGTGCTGCTTAAAATATGAAAATGCCATTTATACAGAACTTAGACGTGGCCTTCCTGAAGTGGGCGAGCGGGTTAATACCAAAGAGGGACTTGCTGTAGTCATAGATGCCAATCTACTTGAAAGCAAAGTTCGCGTCAGGGTCGTGGTTTCTGAGAAAACACAGGATAGAAATGAAAAACTGAGTGATGAAATTTTTACTTTCGACAAAAGTGAAATAAAGAGAATCGATCCAAAGGAAAAAGACATTCTTGCGGATGTAGATAAAGAGCTCCTTAAAGAAATAAAAAATTTACTAGATGAATAGATGGGATCGATATGGAGAGAACAGATGAAATTGGCTTTGGCGGGCTTAAACTGATCCAGGATCCAGAGGAGTTTTGCTACGGTATAGATGCAGTACTGCTTTCCAGCTACGTTAAAATCAAAAAAAAAGACAGTCTTGTCATAGATTTTGGAACCGGAAACGGCATTTTGCCTCTTGTTTTAAGCCACAAAACCGCCGCTCTAAAGATTGTCGGCATAGAGCTTCAGCAGAAAGTCTCTGAATTAGCAAAACGCAACATAGCGCTCAACGACCTAGATGGGCGGATTGAAATTATCAATGCGGATGTAAGAGATATGCTCAGCCACTTTAGCCCAAATTCCTTTGATGCGGTAGTTAGCAATCCGCCATACATGGGAAGAAATTCGGGCGTTAAAAATCAGAAACAGGCTAAAACCTTGGCAAGACATGAAAGCACTGCTGATTTAGGGGAGTTTTTTAATGCTGCCAGCTACCTGCTTAAAGATCGGGGAGATTTTTTCCTCGTGCACAGACCGGCGAGGCTTGTAGACTGTATGGCTCTAGGCAGGCAGTCTAAACTCGAGCCAAAGGGAATTAGACTCATTCATCCAAATAAATCCTCGCTTCCCAATATTGTTCTGCTGCATTTTGTAAAAAATGGAAGACCAGAATTGAGATTTGAAAAACCGCTTTATATTTATAAAAAAAATGGAGACTATACAGCAGAAGTTCTGAAGATCTATGAAAAAACGTAAACAGGATCTCATAAATTTTGATATTCTATTAAAGAGCTAAGAACAAATAGCAGAAATTTTAATCGCCTATGAATGCGTATAGACAAATAAAAGAGGCTCCTCTAATGCAGAAATAATCATTCTGAAGAAGAAGGAGCCTTTTTGATTGTAAGTGTAGCCTTTATAGAGCCTGAATTGTAGCAACACAATCCTGACATATGATTTTTCCGTGGATGTCCTTGACGTTTTTTGCGTTGCCGCAGAATATGCATGCTGGCTCATATTTTTTCAATATAATCGTATCGCCATCGACGTAAATTTCCAGAGGATCCTTTAAATCAATATCCAAATTTCTTCTTAATTCGATGGGTAAAACAATCCTACCCAGATTATCGACCTTTCTAACCATGCCTGTTGCTTTCATAACTATCACTCCTTTACGCTTGCTTAAACTCCTCTTACATGCAAGATATTACCATTTTTTCAATTATAAGTCAATAAAATTCTTAAAATAGTTATTTTTTTAACAGCTTTTTTAGGGAGGCGAGGGCATTTATTATAGAGGTTAATGCTGCTACGACGCTCTGATTGCCCTTAAGTATATCGGTAAAAGATCCAACTGAGGATGATAGACCGACGACAATTTTTTCGACTTCTTTTGTACTCTCAGCGGCTACCCCTGAGATCACTTCTGTATCCTTTAATATTTTGCTTACAGATTTTAGAGCGGGAATCAAATTTTTTACCATTAGAATCAAATAGATGATTAGGACAAAAAGTCCCAGACCAATCAGGATAGAACCGGCTTCGCCAACTGTAATAGTAGCATTCATGGGAGGACCTCCTTATATTTTCATTGAGATACTAGATCATTATTATTCAAGATAATATACTTATATTATTGCCCAAGCGTTCATAAATTACAACTTGTTTTGACAAATACCAGAATTTTTATTATAATAACTTCATTGTAAATCGAATTATGGGTCAATTTAATATAGATGTTGGAGGATGGAAGTGGCTAAATATTTTATGGAAATGAACGGCCCCTTATTAGGGGAAGTTGAGATAAGCGGCTCTAAAAATGCGGTATTGCCTATTATGGCTGCAGCTATTTTGACAGATGAAAAATGTGAGATCCTGGAGGTTCCAGAACTGAGGGATGTGGATGTCATGTGCCAGCTTCTTCGCAGCGTGGGTGCTGAGGTTAAGTGTGACTATGAAATTGGCAGTTTAGAAATAATCATCAAGGAGATTCTAGCCGAAGAAGCGCCTTTAGAACTGGTTAAAAAAATGAGAGCCTCAAATTTGTTGATGGGCCCTCTTTTGGCCAAGACTGGTAGGTTCAAAATTGCGTTACCTGGGGGGTGTGCCATAGGTGCTCGCCCCATAGATCTTCATTTGAAAGGTCTTCATGCCCTAGGCGCTAATATCAAAATCAGTGAGAACTATATAGAAGCTCAAGCTGAGAGATTGGTGGGGGCAAAAATTTATTTAGACTTTCCCAGTGTAGGCGCAACTGAAAACATTATGATGGCGGCTTCTTTGGCAGAAGGCGTTACAATTTTAGAAAATGCGGCGGAAGAACCAGAAATTGTAGACCTTGCCAATTTCCTCAATAAGATGGGGGCTAAAGTCAAGGGTGCTGGTACCGACACCATCAAGATTGAAGGCGTGAAATCACTGCATGGGGCCAAACATGGGGTTATCCCCGACAGAATAGAAACAGGGACTTTTATGGTAGCGGCGGCGATCACCCGCGGCGATGTTCTTCTTAAAAATGTGGTTTCTGACCACGTAAAGCCTATTATTGCAAAGCTTATAGAGTGCGGCGTAGAAGTGATAGACTCAGATGAGGGACTAAGAGTCAGGGCAACGAACAATGAACTTATCGCAGCGGATATAAAAACTCTGCCTTATCCAGGATTTCCAACGGACATGCAGTCGCAATTCATGGCGCTTCTAGCAACTGTAAATGGACCTAGCGTTATCATCGAAACCGTATTTGAGAACAGGTATATGCACATCGAAGAACTCAATAGAATGGGCGCTCAAATTAAAATTGAAGGCAGAAGCGCGGTAGTTTCAGGGGGACAAAAGCTTCACGGCGCACAGGTTATCGCGACCGACCTTAGGGCAGGAGCTGCTTTAGTTCTAGCAGGCCTCATGGCTGAGGGCACAACGGAAATCGCAGAAATTTACCATATAGAGCGAGGCTACGCTGACTTCGTTGGAAAATTAACGAAGCTTGGGGCAAATATCCGGCGCGTTAAAGCGTAAATGATTTCCAAAGTCTTATAATAGTCAGAGACGTTTTCAGCTGGCAGCGTCCTTTTCAACGATGCTCTCAGCGACTTTGTAGATGTCTCCGGCGCCCATTGTGATGACAAGATCATTAGGCTTGGCGGCTTCGAGAATAAAGCTGGAAATTTCATCGAGGCTTTCAATGAAATAGACTTCTTTATCAGGAAACTTTTCCTTTATTTTTTCGGCCAGTGAGGACGAACTGATTTTCGTGATATTCTTTTCTCTCGCAGCATATATTTCAGCAAGAATTATTTTATCGGCACCACAAAAGGCATCTGCAAAATCATCAAAAAGAGCCAAGGTCCTTGTATAGGTGTGAGGCTGAAAAATGCACCAGAGCTTGTTGTGAGGAATGTTTCTGGCGGCTTTTAGTGTGGCTTTTATTTCGGTGGGGTGATGAGCATAGTCGTCGACTACCCTTACCCCGTTTTTTATGACTCCGATGACGTCGAATCTTCTTTGCGTGCCAGAAAAAGCTTCCAGAGTCAGAACAATTTGCTCCGTGGAGATCTTTAGAGTGTGGCAGCAGGCAAAGGCAGCCAGGGCGTTAGCGACGTTATGCTCCCCAGGGATCGCAAGCTGCAGTGAACACAATTTTTGACCCAAGTGGGATATGGTAAAGGAAGGCATACCCAAGGAATCAAAAATGATATCTGAGGCATAATAGTCACATTGGACTTCAAACCCAAAGGTCACTACATTGCAAGATAGATTGTCAAGCAAACTGCTCACAAATGGATTGGCTGAATAAGCGATGACATAACCGTCATTTGGCACCAGCCTTGAAAAAGTGTCAAAGGAACTGACAATATGATCAATATCCTTAAAATAATCCAGATGGTCTGAGTCAATATTGAGAATGATCTCTATATTGGGTTTAAGACTAAGAAAACTGTCCATATATTCACAGGCTTCAGTTATAAAGTAGCTACTGTGACCAATCCTCACATTTCCGCCAATTTCCGACAGATTGCCGCCAACCAGAATCGTAGGATCCATTTTAGCATCCTTCAAGATCAGAGAAACCATTGACGTTGTCGTCGTTTTGCCATGGGTTCCTGAAATAGCAATGCTTTTTTGGTATTCACCCATAAGACAGCCTAGAAGTTGGGCTCTGGTGATGGTGGGAATCCCCCTTAACTCTGCTGCGCAAAGCTCTGGATTATCCAGCGTTACAGCAGAGGAATAAACCACAAGGTCGCAGCCTTCGATATTTTTCGCGTCGTGTTGAAGATAAATTTTCGCACCGGCAAATCGAAGCCGTTCTGTAATATCGGATTCTTTTTGGTCTGAACCGGATACTTGGTATCCTCTAGACAGGAATATTTCGGCGAGGGCACTAAGACCAATCCCTCCGATGCCTATACAGTGAATATGTTTGTGATTGTTTAAATCAAGCATTGAAACCTCCAGATTATAATTATTGTAAAGCCATAAAAAACATGACGCTTCTCAAAATGGCAGCTTTTTAAAATGACAGCTTCTCAAAAGGGCAGCTTTTTAGGGGTGAAAAATTTCTTTAAGGCTAAATGAGATTATAACATAAAAGCGCCGCGCCGCCAGTGAAATTTGACAAAAATTTGTAAAAAGCATAGTATATTATGCATAGTACATTTATAGAAAAGATGGACATATTTTTGTAAAGAGGTGAAACTGCTGATGAAAAGAACGGACCGGGTAGGAGCAATTATTAAAATACTGTCACAGAATCCCAGCAAAAACTTTTCCCTTGGTTATTTTGCAGAAAAATTTGGCGCTGCAAAGTCCAGCATCAGTGAAGATCTTTCCGCAGCGAGAAAAATGATGCAGTCCATGGAACTTGGTATCATTGAGACTTCAGCCGGCGCCTCTGGCGGCGTCAAATACATCTCTCGAATTTCCAATAAGGAGGTTGACATTTTGCTTCAGGATCTTTGTACTAAACTAGAGGATCCGGGCCGAATTTTGGCGGGCGGGTTTCTTTATACCTCAGATATTATGTTCGACAGTACTCTGGCAAAGAGGACTGCAGAAGTCTTTGCCCGAAAATTCGGCGATAAAAAAGCGGATTATATCATCACTGTCGAAACAAAAGGCATACCAGTGGCTTTGATGACTGCTGACTTGCTGAACCTTCCGCTAGTAGTAATCAGAAGAGAGAGCAAAATTTCTGAAGGTTCTACCTTAAGCATCAACTATTTCTCGGGATCGACAGATAGGATACAGAAAATGTCAATTGCTAAGAGAGCCATTCAGCCGGGAACGAAAGCTTTGATCATTGATGATTTTATGAGAGCAGGCGGCAGCGCAAAAGGTATTTCAGATATGATGAAAGAATTTGATGTCGAGATTGTAGGTACCGGAGTTGTGATTGCATCAAAAGAACCTGAAAAAAAGAAAGTGGAGGACTACTTCCCGCTAGTATATTTGGGAAAAGTCGATGAAAATAGCAAGAAAAGCGAAGTTTTCCCAAATAACATCATTTTTTCTTAAAAAAATCTTGTGGAATAAAAAAAATTAATATATAATTAATAGCAAAAGCGGTTGTACATTGTATACAACAAATTATTTTTGACCGCGAAAGGGTGGTGCGACAAGATGAAAATTACAGATGTAAGAGTGAGAAAAGTAAACGATGAGGGCAAAATGAAAGCCGTTGTTTCCGTGACTTTTGATGATGAATTTGTAGTGCATGACATCAAGATTATCGAAGGCCAGAATGGACTTTTTATTGCTATGCCAAGCAGAAAGATGGGGGAAGGTGACTTCAGAGACATCGCTCATCCACTTGTATCTGAAACCAGAAACAAGATCAAAGACGCCATTTTCGCAGAATATGAAAAGGTGCTTGGCGAAAAAGTTGAAGTTGTTGCCGCCGAACCTGTCGCTTCCGAGGAAATCGCTGAAGCGTAGACAAAAGCTGAAACGAATTGCATGAGTCAGTCTCGATTCATTTTAATAATAGGTATAAATAACATATTGTCAATAAACTAAGACCGTTTCCATAAGGAACCGGTCTTTGTTCTGTGATAGAGGAATTTGCCTTAATGGCGTTTGAGCGGATTGTCTTTTGTATACATACAAAAATCGCCCATATTTTTGGGTGTTTCCCTTTAAGATCTCTTGTAAAAATGCTATAATGACTTAGTTAAGTGCCATGCAGGCAAAACCTCTATAAATTTTAAGGAGTATGAGTGGATGATAGGTAATACGGCCATTATTTTAGCCGCAGGAGCTGGGATCAGGATGAAATCCCGTATTCCAAAAGTACTGCATCAGGTTTGTGGAAGAACAATGCTTGAACAGGTGATACGTCAGGTGAAGCTTTGCGGCATGAAAGATGTTATTGTCGTTGTCGGACATGGCTCTGAAGAAGTCATGGCAGCCTGTGCTGACATGGATGTCAAATTTGCCCTTCAAAAAGAACAGCTTGGCACAGGACACGCTGTCATGCAGGCAGCCGATTTTATCCCTGGTGAGGGAGACGTTATCATCCTGTGTGGAGATACGCCTTTAATCCGATGTCAAACACTCCAGGATTTTATAAAAGCCCACCATCAGAGTCGAAACGACGGAACTGTTCTAACAGCTGATTTAGAAGACCCCTTTGGATACGGGCGTATCGTGAAGGATGAAAAGGGAAATTTAAAGAAAATTGTAGAACAGAAGGATGCATCGGATGTCGAAAAAACTGTCAGTGAAATCAACTCCGGCGTATTTTGCTTCAAAGCTGATTTGCTTAAAGCTAACCTTGCGAGATTGAACACCAACAATGCCCAAGACGAATATTATATTACGGATGTCATCAGCCTGGCCGCCAGCGAAGGCAAAAGGGCAGGGATTTACAAGATCAAAGATGCTGATGAGATTATGGGTATCAACAATCGCATTCAGCTTGCTTTGGCAGAGAAAATCATGCAAAGTCGCATTGTCGAAAAGCTCATGCTTGATGGCGTTACCTTCATTGATAAAGAGAGCACTTACATTGAAGATTCCGTGGAGATCGGTATGGATACCATCGTCTATCCAGGGGCAATCCTAAAAGGAAAAACGCGCATTGGAGAATCTTGCATTATCGGTCAAAATTCTCGAATTGAGGACTCAACGGTGGGTGATTTTGTGGAAATTCAGAGCTCTGTGATCATAAAGAGCAGTGTTGGAGATCAATCTACAATAGGACCTTTCGCTTATCTAAGACCCGGCAGTCAATTAGGCCGGCATGTCAAAATCGGAGACTTCGTCGAAGTCAAAAATGCCGCCATCGGCAATTACTCTAAAGCTTCACATTTATCTTATATCGGCGATGCAGACGTCAGCAGCCATGTCAATATTGGATGCGGCGTTGTTTTTGTGAACTACGATGGAAAGAAAAAGTATCGATCCATTATCCTTTCTGGTGCATTTATTGGCAGTAATTCCAATGTTGTCGCCCCGGTGACCGTTGGTGAGAATGCCTATATTGCAGCGGGAACTACAGTTACAAGGGATGTCCCGAGCGGAGCCCTCTGCCTCGGCAGAGTTAAAGAAAAGCATATTGAAGGCTGGGTAGCTAGAAAACAATTACTAAAGAATCAAAAGGAGGATTGAAATGAAAAACGGCGGTTATAGCGAATTTAAAATTTTTGCAGGAAATTCAAATCAGCAGCTGGCAGAGGAGATTGCCTCTATAATGGGAAAACCCCTTGGTAAAGCCACTGTAGGTAAATTTAGCGATGGTGAAGTTTCTGTTAGTTTATGGGAAACTGTCAGAGGCGTGGATGCCTATATTGTTCAGTCCACCTGTGATCCGGTCAATGATAATCTTATGGAACTGCTGATTATGATAGACGCCATGAGAAGGGCATCTGCCGGAAGGATCAACGCAGTCATTCCCTATTATGGCTACGCAAGGCAGGACAGAAAATCAAAGGCTAGAGATCCGATTACGGCAAAGCTTGTTGCCAATTTGCTCAGCAAGGCAGGGGCTGACAGAATTGTTTCCATGGATCTTCACGCACCTCAGATACAGGGCTATTTCGATATACCGGTAGATCATCTTCTTGGCGTGCCCATCCTGGTCAAATACTTCAGAGAGAAAAAGTTGGACAATCTAGTCGTTGTTTCTCCAGATATTGGATCCGTTGCTAGGGCTAGAAGCATGGCTCATCCACTGGATGCCCCAATTGCCATTGTCGATAAAAGACGGCCAAAAGCCAATGTCTCAGAAATTATGAATATTATTGGTGATATTGAAGATAAAAACGTCCTGCTGGTTGACGATATGATCGACACAGCGGGAACCATAACCAATGCGGCAAATGCCCTTAAAGAAATGGGCGCTAGGGAAGTCTACGCCTGCGCAACTCATCCGGTTCTATCCGGGCCGGCCATAAATCTGATCAAGTCATCAGCCATTAAAGAACTGGTCCTCCTGAATACGGTACCCCTTCCAAACAGTTTGGTCGCCATGGATAAAATTAAAATGCTGTCCGTTGCACCGCTATTTGCTGAAGCGATGATGCGTATTTACACCAATGACTCTATCAGCCGACTTTTTGACTAGACAGGAGTTACGAATGAATGTAATAGTGGGGCTTGGCAACCCAGGGAAAAAATACGAATATACAAAACATAACGTGGGTTTCCTGACCCTGGACTATCTGGCGGACAGGAATGGCATCAAAGTCAATAAAATCAGGCATAAAGCCCTCGTTGGTGAAGGCCTCATTTCTGGACTGAAAGTTCTATTGGTCAAGCCTCAGACCTACATGAATCTCAGCGGAAACGCTGTTAGAGAAGTTCTTGAGTATTATAAAATAGAGCCGAATGAGCTCATCGTCGTCTTTGATGATGCAGATATAGAAATTGGCAGGCTGCGTATCCGAAAAGGCGGCAGCGCCGGGACTCATAATGGCATGAAATCCATCATACAGTCCATTCAGAGCGATGCCTTCCCAAGAGTTAAAATAGGCATAGGCAGTGGGCGGGTGGCAGACCTTGCAAGCTATGTCCTTGGTGGTTTTGGCAAAAAAGAGAAGACCATTATGGAGAACGCCATTATAAGGGCGGCTGACGCAATCGAGTGTCTGCTAAAAGAGGGAATAGACAGCGCCATGAATGGATTTAATGTGTGGGAGCCAGATGCAGATAAAAACCAGAAGTGAATTACAGAAGTTTCTTGGATATCAAAAGGGAGTTGTCAGCATTTCGGGTGTTTCCGAAGGGCGGGTAGCCCCCGTTGCTGCTATTATAGCGGAAAATAAAGATAGACAATGTCTGATCATAACAGCATCCTATGTGAGAGCGAGGAAGCTGGCTGAGGATATTGCTTTTTTTACGGATAAAAAGATTTATGTCATCCCTTCTGAAGAACAGATTTTCTTTAAATATGAAGCCAAAAGTTACAGCTATTTGGAAGAACGGCTTAAAGCGATTATTGCCCTATTAAAAAATGAGGACTGCATCGTCATAACGCCTATTTTTGGTGCAGTTCAAAAGATGCCGCCAAAGGCGATCTTTGAAAAAAACGTACTTAAACTTGAATCCGGAAAACCAGCGGACATAGGACGAATCAAGAGAGCTTTGGCGTTTATGGGCTACGAAAGAGTGAACATTGTCGAGGCTAAAGGACAATACGGCGCTAGAGGCGGTATTGTTGATGTATTCCCGGCAGATTTTGATTACCCCTGCCGCATTGAACTTTTCGACACAGAGATCGATTCTTTGCGTAGTTTTGATCCGGTTTCCCAAAGGTCTATTGAAAATCTAAAGGCAGTAGCTATTTACCCGGCCCAGATGGTGGTTTCGGACAGTGATGTCTTTTCATCCGCGGCTGCTAAAATTGGGCAGGCTTATGAAGACTATGCCGAGTACAAAAGTGATGCACTGAAAGAAAAAATCCTGCAAAGACGAGACCGCCTAGTTGAATACATACAAACCGGTACCAACCTTCAGGTTCTTGAAAATTATATTCATTACTTTTATAAAAAGACAGAGCATCTTTGGGATTATCTTTCTGATGATGGGATTGTGATCCTAGACGACTACGACCGTATTCTGGAAAAGCTGGATTACAGTCAGCAGGAAACCCAAGAGGATTTTAAAACCATTCTTGAGCGCGGAGAGGCCATTCCTTTGGATTTTGAGCTTCGCATAGAAAAGGAAAATTTCAACGTCATCTATGATAATAGGCTGACGTTTTTGGTCACGCCATTTCAGAAGGTGATCCCTGGCATTGAAAATTTAGTGGGCAGTATTTCAGTTAACTCAAGACAAACCACCATTTATCATGGAAAGATGGATCTGCTTGAAGAGGAGCTGGCGCGATATGGTAAGAAAGGTTTTGACATTCAGATCGCTTGCTCCACTCCGGAGCGGGTTTCAAATGTCAAACATTTTTTAGAGAGAAACAGTTTTGATTCCAAGGTTAGCGTCGTGTTAGGTGTTCTTTCAGCTGGCATGGAATTTCCGGATGACCGCTACGTGGTTATTTCGGATGCAGATATTTTCACTCAGGCCAAGCATCGCAGAACAAGAACCTCCCGCTCTGACGCCAGTCCGATTAGGGCATTTTCCGATATCGGCGCGGGAGACTACGTAGTTCACGAAAATCACGGGATTGGTCAGTTCATTGGTATCGAGCAGCTTTGCATTCAGGAGTCTAAAAAGGATTATTTAAAAATTAAATACGGTGGAGAAGACATGCTCTATATTCCGGTTGAGCAGATGGATCTGATCCAAAAGTACGTCGGGGCAGAAGGCGCGACGCCTAAGGTAAACAAGCTCTCTGGCGGGGAATGGAAAAAAACAAAGGCTAAGGTCAAAGCCGCCATTGAAGATATGGCAGAAGAGCTTTTGGAACTGTCCGCAGCCAGAAGCATGGAAAAGGGATTCAGCTTTTCGCCTGACTCGCCTTGGCAAAGGGAATTCGAAGATCTGTTTCCTTATGAGGAGACCAAAGATCAACTTCGGGCCGTCAAAGAAATTAAGAAAGATATGGAAAAGGATATCGCCATGGACAGGCTTCTATGCGGAGATGTGGGCTATGGTAAAACGGAAGTGGCTGCCAGAGCTGTTTTTAAATGCATTGCAGAAGGAAAGCAGGCGGCAATTCTGGTTCCTACGACCATATTGGCCAATCAGCATTACTATACCTTCAAAGAGAGAATGGAGAATTTTCCTTTTGAAATTGAAATGCTGAGCAGGTTCAGAACAGATAAGCAACAGGACGAGATCATTCAGAGGATGAAAAAAGGTAGTATTGATGTGGTGATCGGAACACATAGGCTGCTTTCCAAGGATATTGGGTTTAAAGACCTGGGACTTTTGGTAATTGATGAGGAACAGCGTTTCGGTGTCCAGCATAAAGAGGCAATCAAAATGCTGCGAAAAAGCGTCGACGTCTTGGCGCTATCCGCAACGCCAATCCCAAGGACTCTACACATGTCCCTTGCTGGAATCAGAGATATGAGCGTCATTGAGGAACCCCCGGAAGAACGGTTCCCGATCCAGACTTATGTCATGGAGCAGGAGGACGAAATAATAAGAGAGTCCATTTATAGAGAGCTGGATAGAGATGGACAAGTTTACATTGTTTTCAACAGAGTCGTTGGCATCAAGCGTATTGCCGCTAAAATTAAAGAGCTAGTTCCAGAGGCTAAAATTGCTGTGGCTCATGGACAGATGAATGAGCGAGAACTGGAAGACATCATGTTTGACTTTACGCACCACAAGTATAATGTGCTGGTGGCAACCACCATTATAGAGTCTGGACTTGATATTCCCAACGTCAACACTATGGTTATTATGGATTCAGACAGGTTTGGCTTGTCACAGCTTTATCAGCTCAGGGGAAGGGTTGGAAGATCAAATCGCATAGCTTATGCCTATCTGCTGCATCAAAAGGAAAAAGTTTTGACTGAACCTGCAGAAAAGAGGCTTCGGGCTATTAAGGAATTCACCGAATTTGGTTCGGGCTTTCGCATTGCCATGAGAGATCTTGAAATCAGGGGAGCGGGAAATCTTCTTGGGACTGAGCAGTCTGGCCACATGATGATGATCGGTTATGAACTGTACTGTAAGCTTCTTGAAGAGGCAGTAGGAAGACTCGGGGGCCAGGTAACCACAAGAGAAGAGAGCTATGAAGCTTCCATGGAAATAGAGGTTAACGCCTATATACCAAGCAACTACATTTCAGACGAACTGATTAAGCTCTCCATGTACAAAAAAATTGCATCCATCAAAACAAAACTGGATGTTGAGGAGGTTATGGATGAGCTGATGGACAGATTTGGAGACGTTCCGCTGGTTGTTTCCAATCTGCTTAGAATATCCTATATTAAAGCATTTAGCGAAAAGGCAGGCATAGTAAGAATCAGAGAAGAAAAAGGTAAATTTGTCTGTGAATTCAACGAAAAAAATGGCCTGTCTGCACAGCTTCTATTCAAACTGGCCGCAGATTATGGGCCAGCCATACTGATTAGTGCAAGGCAAAAGCCGGTTATCAAGTGCAATTATAAAAAAGAGAAGGATAAAATGAATGAAATAGCGGCATTTGTTGAAAAATTGCTGTCAGAAAGCTGCTGAATTGTGCTATAATAACCGGGAGTGATTACAATAATGTAGAATAAATAAATAAAACATAGAATTGGGAGAGAAAAAAATGATTAAATTGAAAAAAATAGTATCAGTCACCATAATAGCCATTCTCATTATGACTTTGGGAGCCTGCGGAACTCCGGACACCAAAAATCTTGTTCAAATTAATGGTGTTAAAATTACGGCTGGTGAAATGAATACCTACTTCCCACTATATGGGTTAACGACAGGTACGGATATTACGAAAATTACCGACAAGACCCAATTAGCGGAAATGAAAAAGACTGCACTTGAGGATCTGGTTTCTATGGAAGTCATCCGGCAGTATTATGACGGTAAAAAACAAAATGTCATTCCGGAAACCAAAGACACCGATTTTAAAACCTTCATGGATCAAGTCAACTCTGATGAAGCTACGAAGAAGTTTTTAGCAGATAATAAAATCACGGAAGACTATTTGCAAAAATTCTTTTTGAATCAATACTATACTTCAGCCTTTTTCAGCGAAGTGACCACCGAATTCAAAGATCCTGAAGCGGCAGGCAAGGCTTACTATGAAGCGAATAAAGCACTATACACCACGGAGCAGGTTAAGGCCAGTCACATTCTGGTTAAAACAAAGGCAGAAGCAGAAGCCATACTAAAAGAGCTTCAAGGAGGCGCTGACTTCGCAGCTATAGCTAAGTCAAAATCCATTGATACTGGATCCGGCGCCCTTGGTGGAGACCTGGGGTATTTTAAAAAAGATCAAATGGTTACAGCTTTCTCCGATGCAGCCTTCAGTACGCCGGTGGGTCAGCTCAGCGGTATCGTTGAAACAGAATTCGGCTTTCATATTATAAAGGTGATTGATAAGAAGTCCGTAACACAAACCTATCAGGAATCGCAGCAGGATATTTTGTACAAATTGTTCGACGAGGCCTATAAAGCAAAGCTTGACACCATTAAAGCGACAATGAAGATTACCTATAACAACTAATGAGAGTAATCACAGCATCAATCGGGACATATATGAGCAAATAATATCGACACATATCTATAGCAACCATTGGAGGATTCGATGTCTAAGAAATCGTTTTTACAAGGTGCGGTGGTTCTAGGCATAGCAGGCTTAATCATTAAGGTTTTGGGGGCATTCTTTAGAATCCCCCTGGCAAATCTTATTGGGGACGAAGGAATGGGATATTACCAGACGGCATATCCTATTTATGTTCTTTTTTTGGTGCTTTCCACATCGGGAATACCGATTGCCATTTCCAAACTCGTTTCTGAAAGAATCGCTGCAGATCATTATGACGAAGCGCATAGAGTTTTTAAAATCTCGTTTATACTTCTTTTCGCCACAGGCATTACGTCATTTCTGTTAGTCTTTTTTGGCGCCCATGAGATCGTCAAATACCTGAAAAATCCAGGAGCCTATTATGCTATGCTGGCCATAGCGCCGGCGCTGCTTTTCGTGCCCATTATGGCTGCGTATAGAGGCTATTTTCAAGGCATGCAGAATATGAAGCCGACGGCGTTTTCTCAAATCGTGGAGCAATTCTTTAGAGTAGCTGTCGGGCTAGGTTTAGCGGTGCTCTTGCTTAAAAATGGTCCAAGCATAGCTGCGGGCGGGGCGACCTTTGGCGCCGCTGCTGGTGGCATTGGGGGTTCGATTGCGATTATTGGCATCTACTTTTATAGGAGAACCAAAATAAAGCAGGAAATTGCTATGGGAACGCCTTCTCCAAGGGAAAGCGCAGGAAAAATTCTATCTAAAATTTTCATGATTGCCATTCCTGTCACTATTGGCGCTGCGATTATGCCGATTATGAGCGCCATTGACGTAGCTATTGTCATGAGAAGGCTTCAAGAAACCGGGTTTACAGAAGCTGCAGCGAATAGCCTCTATGGACAGCTGACCGGAATGGCGGCGCCCCTAATCAACTTTCCCGGGGTGCTCTCCATGGCCATTGCTATGAGTCTTGTGCCTGCAATCTCTGCGGCCAATGAGAGAAAAGATGTTGCATTTTTGAGATATAATGTCGAACTTGGCATGAGAACCGCCATGCTGATTGGTCTTCCCTGCGCACTAGGTCTTATGACGCTTTCAGAGCCAATCATGAGACTCCTCTATCCTTTCCAAAAGGCCAGCGCAATTAGTGCAGCGCCTAATTTATTTATTTTAGCCTTCGGCGTCATATTCTTGTCAACGGTTCAAACTTTGACTGGTGTGCTTCAGGGTCTTGGCAAGCAGTCGATACCGGTCATCAATCTTTGCATTGGTGCACTCTTTAAGATTGTTATAACCTTTACCCTCACTGGGATTCCTTGGTTCAATGTAAAAGGGGCGGCTATTGGAACTGTTGCTGCCTACATCATCGCTTCCATCCTGAATTTGATGGCAGTGGAAAAATACACAGGAACCAAATTCAGTGCTGGACTGACTTTTATTAAACCTTTGCTTTCTGCCGTGGCTATGAGCCTTGGCGTGGGACTTGGGTATCTGCTATTATCCCATTATCTTGGCAATGGTCTCTCAGTTTTGATTTCAATAGGGTTAGGCACAATTATTTATGCCGTCATGCTCTTTGTAACGAAGAGTATCACCCAGGAAGAAATTGAAAAACTGCCAAAGGGAAAGCAACTCATCAAACTTTGGAGAAAACTCAGGAGACCCTAATGGAAAAGTATGATATCAAAATGGAGAAGTTTTATATAAAAGGAGAAACAAGGGCAGCTGCAATCGCGAGGCTGAGTGACATTATTGCATTTCTGCGAAGTGAAAATGGCTGCCCATGGGATCAAGTGCAGACCCATGAAAGTCTCAAAGCTTGTCTTATAGAAGAAGCTTATGAGGTAATCGACGCCATCGAAAATAAAGACATGGATAATTTAGAAGAGGAGCTGGGAGATTTGCTCCTCCAGATCGTCTTTCACGCACAAATTGCAAGTGAATCCGGGGATTTTGACCTAAAAACCCTAGCAAATAGAGAAGCTGACAAAATGATCAGCAGACACCCCCATGTTTTTATAAATAATACAAACGAAAGTATTGACAAGGCCCTTGAAAAATGGGAGAATGTGAAGAGAAAAGAGAAGAACCAGACGACGCATTCCGAATCTATGCGGCGTATTCCAAAGAATCTTCCCGCCTTAATGAAGAGTGTTAAAATTCAAAAAAAAGCGGCTCATGTCGGGTTCGACTGGGATGATATTAGGGATGCTTTTGATAAAGTTTATGAGGAGACTCAGGAACTTTTGGATATACATAAAGCAGGTGACAGCGCACACATTAAAGAAGAAGTTGGCGATTTGCTTTTCGCAGTGGTCAATGTGGCAAGGTTTTTAAAGGTTGATCCTGAAGAAGCCCTAAATGAAGCTTCACTAAAATTCATCGATAGGTTCGATTTTATTGAAACGAGGTCCAAAGCTTGCGGAAAAGTTCTAGAAGAGATGACTCTCGATCAGATGGACGAATTTTGGAATTTGGCTAAGATTGAGCTTAAACCAGTAAAATAAGTTCTTAAAAATGGTAATCAGAAGTGTGTGCTTCTTATTATATAAAACATCTAATTAACTTAAGGAGGTCGATTTCATGAATAAAGCTGAATTAGTTGCTAGTGTAGCGGTAAAAACCGGATTCACAAAAAAAGACGCAGAAGCAGCAGTTAATGCATTCGTTGCAAGCGTTGAGGGCGCACTCGTTGATGGTGACAAAGTACAACTGATCGGATTCGGTACATTTGAAACCAGACAAAGAAAAGCAAGACAGGGAAGAAACCCAAGAAAACCTGGCGAAGTCATCAAAATTGCAGCAGCAAAAGCTCCTGTATTTAAAGCTGGCAAGGCCTTAAAGGACGCAGTAAACAATAAGTAATTTTAATGAATTATAATAAAAGAGGCAGCTGTGAAGCTGCTTTTTTTATTTTCGACAAACGGAGGAATCCCATGCGAATAGATAAATTTCTGAAAAACTCGAGATTGATTAAAAGAAGGACCATTGCCAAAGAAGCTTGTGAGCAAGACCGAATTTTTATTAACGATAAACCGGCAAAGCCTGGAACGGAAGTTAAGCTGGATGATATCATAAGAATACAGTTTGGCAATTCCGTAATAAAAGCTAGGGTTAAAAGCCTGTCTCTCCTAACCTCAAAAGATGCGGCAGAGACCATGTATGAGATCGTGGATTGAACAGAGGCGTGCTGTTGAATAGAGAAGCAAGTATACTTGCCCATAAACAGTTTAATGACTATATGGAACGCAACGCCTCCGCGGAAAAAAACCGCCTATTTTGCGGTCATGGACTTTCCCATGCCCTAGACGTATCTGAGGCAGCAGTAGCTATGGCCATGAGCGGCAAACTGCTGACTGAAGAGGGCGCCAAGCTGTCAATTGAAGAAAACAAAAAATTGACAATAAAAGAGGATGTTATCCGTGCGGCGGGGCTGCTCCACGATATCGGAAGGTGGAGGGAATACGAAGACGGCCAGGATCACGCCTTGGCCAGCGCTGAGCTGGCAGTTGAAATCCTAAGGGATTGCGGGTATAATTTTATAGAAGAGGCACTAATTGCCGAAGCGATTAAAAGTCATCGCACCGTTTCGTATCAAGAGAAACTAGTTCAAAATCAAGTTTTGTCATTAACAGACATACTTTACAAATGCGATAAAATAGTTCGGCCATGCGAAAGCTGCAAGGCAAAATCTCGATGCAAGCACCATAATGTTTCATCTGAAGGTAAGGAAACAATGCAAGCATCACAAGCACCATATAAATGAAAAGAAGGTGGAGCCAAATGGATAAGGAAAGAATAGAAAAAGCCGTTAGGGAAATCATCGAGGCTATCGGAGAGAACCCAGAAAGGGAAGGACTTCGGGGGACGCCCACTAGAATCGCCAATATGTACGAAGAGATTTTTTCGGGACTTAATGAGGATCCGGGCAAGCACCTCGATGTATTTTTTCAAGAAGAGCATCATGAGGAAATGGTTCTAGTCAAAGATATTCCCTTTTATTCAATGTGCGAGCATCATCTGGTCCCTTTTTTCGGCCTCGCCCATGTGGGTTATATCCCTAGAAAGGGAAAAATCACTGGTCTGAGCAAACTAGCAAGGGTGGTTGAAACCCTGGCAAAGAGGCCTCAACTTCAGGAAAGGTTTACAACGGCCATAGCGGAGGTGATTGTTGAGAAATTAAATCCTTACGGCGTCATAGTCGTGGTGTCTGCCGAGCATATGTGCATGACCATGAGAGGCGTCAAGAAATCAGGATCTAAAACTGTTACCTCTGCTGTTCGGGGCGTCTTTGAAAAAGATGCTAAAACTAGAGCTGAAGCCATGTCTTTAATCAGATTCTAATGCGTAGCGGTGAACTCAAATGCGGTGAGCGCATTTTCAATTTAGGCAGCAGAACCTATATTATGGGGATTTTAAACCTTACTCCGGACTCTTTTTCGGATGGAGGAAAATTCAGCTATATTGAGGATGCCATGAGGCATGCGAATCAAATGGTGAATGATGGAGCTGATATCCTTGATCTTGGTGGAGAATCCACAAGACCAGGGCATGCTTCCGTAACTGCAGAAGAAGAAATTAATAGAGTGCTCCCGGTTCTTAAAAGACTGGTCTCTGAGGTGCATGCTCCCATATCAATAGACACTTCCAAAGCCGCCGTTGCAGGCTGTATGCTTGCTGCTGGCGCCCATATGATCAATGATGTCTGGGGACTCCAAAGGGATCCTGCCATGGCAGGAATTTGTGCAGAATATCAGGTGCCGGTCGTGCTTATGCATAACCAGAATGGAACCGAATATGCAAGTGATATTATGATGGAAATCGTTGCATTCTTAAAAAAATCTGTCGAAATAGCTTTGTCGGCAGGGATCAAGGAGCATAATATTATTCTGGATCCGGGTATAGGTTTTGGCAAAACACTGGAACAAAATATTGCGGTGATTTCGCGATTAGAGGAGCTTAACTGTCTTGGCTATCCGATTCTTCTTGGCACATCAAGAAAAGGAATGTTCGGCAAAATACTTCCCTTGCCTCCGGAAGAGCGGGTAGAGGCGACCATAAGTACTTCGGTAATCGGCGTGACGAAGGGCGTAGACTTTATTAGAGCACATGACGTCAAAGAGAATTTTAGGGCCGTTAGAGTTGCCGATGCCATATTGAGAAAGACAAAAGAGGATTGAGTAATGGATAAGATCATAATGAAAAATATGAGCTTTTATGGCTATCATGGTGTTTTACCTGAAGAAAACAGGTTGGGGCAAAAGTTCTTTGTGGATGTGATTCTTTTTTTGGATCTTAAAAAGGCAGGAACATTAGACTTGCTTACGCACACGGTAAATTATGGCCTTGCCTATGACATCGTCAAGGCATCTGTTGAAACCAAGCAGTTTAAGCTTATTGAGGCGCTGGCAGAAGACATTGCTCAAAGCCTTTTTTCTCACTTTGCTGCTGTTGATGAGCTAAGCGTCGAAATCAGAAAGCCGCAGGCACCCGTGAAAGGTATCTTTGATTATTTCGGCGTCGAGATACAAAGAGGAAGATATGAATAAGGCCTATCTGGGTATTGGCAGCAACCTTGGCGATAAAAAGCAAAATATTGAAGCTGCCGTTTCTTTGTTGCGAGAGCAAGCACAGTTGACAGTGACAAAGATCTCCTCTTATTATGAGACAGAGCCTGTAGGGTATTTAGAGCAAGACTGGTTTCTCAATTGTGTGCTTGAAATTGAAACCTCACTAAGGCCCGAGCAATTGCTTCTTGCCTGCCAGGCTATCGAAGCCAAATTGAAAAGAGAACGCCTGATCCGGTTTGGGCCAAGGACGATCGATATCGATATTTTGCTTTATGAAGGCTATGACTCTTTGGAGGAAGACCTAACGATACCCCATCCAAGAATGTCTGAACGTAAATTTGTTTTAATACCACTTTTGGAGATCGCAGGGAATATCGTGATAGGAAGCCATTCGCTTGAAGACCTTATCGCAGACTTAAACAAACGGGACTTTGGTAAGGTCATCAAATTGCAGGATAAATGATTAAATTTTATGATAGCCTTAAATAAATGTGGCCGGAAATAAATCTTAGAAATTGTTGGAATATCAAAAAAGTATGAAAGAGAAAGGTTGACGCCATGAGGAAGCAGTATGTGAATTTTATAGGAATATATACCTTTTCTTTCTTTGCTATTGGCGCACTGTTTCCATTACTGGGACAATACTTGGCAAGCATTGGTTTTAATGGGGTTGAAATCGGAGTCATTTGTTCATCCTCCACTGCCATCGGAATTCTATCTTCTCCTTTATTGGGATCCTTTTATGAAAAGAGAAACAACAGCAAAAAAGTACTATACTCTTTATATGCGTTAGCATTAGCTCTGGTTCTCATGCTGATGCTTGCGAAACACTTTGCCCCATTTCTGGTCATTTTTATCCTTGCGTTCTTCTTCGAAGGGCCGATTAGGCCTTTAAACGATGCTATGACACTGAGCTCTGGGCATACTTTCGGGAAAGTCAGGAAATGGGGATCGGTTGGCTTTGCTCTTGGGGTTTTTATTGCCGGCATATTGTCGGAAAAAATCGGCTTAGCTATTATTTTCCCCATGTACAGTGTAGCATTGCTGGCGACTATGGTATTTATCAAATCCATCAAACTTACCACTTTCGACAATTATACCTCTGAGTCAAAACCCATCAAGTCAGGTAATTTCAAGATTTTACTTAAGAACAAAAAATATATGGCTTTGATTTGGAGCGCCTTTTTCATAAATGGTACGATGATTGCTCAGAATACCTATTTCAGTTTCTTGTTCATTCAAGTGGGTGGTACGTTTTCGGGAATCGGCCTTGCCCTTCTCTTGATGGTTGGAAGCGAGGTGCCGATGATGGCTTGGTCTGAGAAATTGAGTAAAATTATTTCGATGGAAAAGCTGATCCTCATAACGATGTTTGTCTCCTTGGCGAGATTTCTTTGGTATAGCACTGCACCCTCGCCAGAACTTCTGACAGGAACATTCTTTACACAAGGCATTGCCAATGGTGTACTACTGGTCATGCTCGTCAAATATATATCTAAAACCGTTGATAAATCTATGATTAGTAGTGCGATTACTCTTTATGCAGCCATTTCATCCAATGCCAGTGCCATACTCTGTCTATTTTTTGGGGGAGTAATACTTGAAAGCTTCAGCGGTGCAGCGGTGTATCTATTTTATGGAGTGTTCAATCTTGTGGGCATCTTTGTCTATGTAAGTTCTGGGCTCCTCAAAACTCTTCCTTCTCAGACTTAGTGCAAGGGAAGCGGAAGACTAAATTCCACTTGCCATATCTTTTAGCAATGCAAAGGGGGGGTGACATTTTCATTGATCAGTCTACAAGGTGACATTATCACTAATTAACCACAATCACTAATTAACCACAGTTGGAATAAATAGTGCTTGTAATTATAAGAGAGCTAAATTATAATGATGGCGATAGTTTTATAAAAGTGTTTTACAAAACTATACACAGGATTATAATATCCAGAAAGAGAACGATACAAATGAAAAGAACGACCACCACCACTACAGATCTGAAACGCATAAATAGAAACAAGGTGTATCGATATATTCATGAGAAGGGCCAAGTCTCAAAAAGAGACCTTGTAACGGCTCTAGGTCTCAGTTTGCCGACCATCAGCCAGAATTTCTCGGAACTTTTTGATATGGGCCTTTTACATTATACCGGTACCTTTGAATCAAGCGGCGGCAGGAGGTCGAAAAAAATCTCTGCCATAGCAGACGCAAGAATGGTCATCGGTCTGGAAATAAAAATGGAGCATATTAACATACTGGCCATTGACCTTAAAGGGAATCCCTTTCCTAACGAGCGGATTGATGTTCATTTTGAAATCAGCGACAATTACGGAAAATTCATCGCTGCACAGATCGATAGTTACATTCTGGAAAAAGGAATCCGGAAGGAAATCCTTCTGGGTGTGGGGCTATCCATCCCAGGCGTACTGAGTAAGGATAAGGAATATATCATCTGTGCACCAACATTAAGGTTGAAACAGGTTCCCATAGATGCTATTACAAAACATATACCTTTTGAAGTATTTATAGAAAATGACGCCAACGCCGGCGGCTATGCTGAGCTGCATTTCAGAAAAGATTTGGAAACCCTGGCCTTTGTGAGCGTGTCGGAGGGCGTAGGCGGGGCTCTGGTCTACAACGGCGTTCAGTACAATGGTATGAATAACCGTGGCGTTGAGATAGGGCATATGACGGTAGTGAATGGCGGAAAGCAGTGCCACTGTGGAAAATCAGGCTGCCTGGAGGCCTATGTTTCAACTTCGGTTCTGGCCGAAGGAAGAGATAAGGGAGTCGAAGAATTTTTTGAAAAACTTCGTGCAGGGGACGCCTCCTGTACTATAATCTGGGAGGAGTACCTGAGCTTCTTATGCATGGGGATCAATAACATCCGTACGATTTTGGATTGTGATATCATTCTGGGCGGAGCTCTTGCAGGTTTCATTATAGATTATTTCGAAGACATCAAACTCAGGCTCATTAGGATTGCCATATTCGACACAGATTCAAATTATCTGCACCTGAGCAATTATACTGCAAATGAAGGCGCCATCGGTACTGCACTGCATTTTGCGGACCAGTTCGTAAAAAATGTATAAGGTTAGCTTATGTCCTGAATAAAGCTGGAGAGACTGCTCTCCAGCTTTTGTTGATTTAGAAGAAATGAGCTTGGTTTTAATAAGGAGGGTTAATTAACTAAAAGAAATATGGCGCAAACAGAGTTGACAAGCATTTGCGAGATTGATATAATTAAAATAACTTTTAGAAAACAGTTTTTTAAAAGTAATTTTAAAAACGGAGAAGGAGAAGGAGAGAAAAATGAAAAAATTAATTGCATTATTTATGGTTCTAACCCTTTCGCTATCGATGGTAGCTTGTGCCAGTTCCACACCCGCTCCAGTAGATAAAAAGGTCATGATTGGCGTTAGTATGCCGACTCAGAGCTTACAGCGCTGGAATCAGGACGGAACCAACATGAAAGCCAAACTTGAAACAGCCGGTTATGCGGTTGACCTTCAATATGGCGGAGACAATGATATCCCAACACAGGTAGCCCAAATTGAAAACATGATTACAGAGGGATGCAAGGTTCTTGTAATCGCAGCTATTGATGGTTCTTCACTGACAGAAGTTCTGAAAACGGCAAAAGAACAGGGAATTACTGTCATTGCCTATGACAGACTAATCATGAACAGCGATGCAGTTTCTTATTATGCCACATTCGACAACTTCCAAGTTGGCGTAATGCAGGGACAGTACGTTGAAACAGCCCTTGACCTTAAGAACCAAAAGGGCCCATTCAATATCGAACTTTTCACAGGCGACCCAGCTGACAACAATGCAACATTCTTCTTCGGCGGCGCAATGAGCATTCTAAAGCCTTACATTGATAGTGGCGTACTGAAAGTGCTTTCAGGACAAACTACTCAAGCTCAGGTTTCTACAGCAGACTGGAAATCAGAAAATGCCCAGTCGCGTATGGAAAACCTAATCACATCCAACAGCTACAGCCCAAAAGGAACAAAACTGGATGCAGTAGTCTGCTCCAATGACTCCACCGCTCTTGGCGTAACCAATGCTTTAGTATCTGTAGGATATACAAAAGACAATATGCCAATCATCACTGGTCAGGACTGCGACAAACCAAACGTAAAGAACATGATCGCAGGACTCCAGAGCATGTCCATATTCAAAGATACCCGTACGCTGGCTGACAAGGTTGTAGGCATGGTAGACGCGATTGTAAAAGGAAGCACTCCTGAAATCAATGATACCAAAACTTATGACAACGGAACCGGCATCATCCCATCATTCCTTTGCGCTCCAGTAGTGTGCACTGTTGACAACTACAAACAAATTCTGATCGACAGCGGATACTATAAAGAAGCTGATCTTCTGTAGCATTAGATCAATCAATTAAAAGGGCAGGCGGCGACTCAACCGCCTGCCCTTTTAGTAAAAGGGAGGATTTTTCGTGGCAAAAGTATTGCTTGAAATGAAAAATATCACTAAAACCTTTCCCGGGGTCAAAGCGCTTGACAACGTAAACCTGGCTGTAGAAGAGGGCGAAATTCATGCACTGGTAGGTGAAAACGGTGCGGGTAAGTCGACCCTCATGAATATCCTGAGCGGCATTTATTCTTACGGGAGCTACGAAGGCGACATTATTTATGATGGTGAAATTTGTCAATACAGAGGTATTAAAGACAGCGAACGTCAAGGAATAGTTATCATTCATCAAGAATTGGCGCTGGTACCTTATCTGACCATTGCCGAAAATATGTTCCTTGGAAATGAACGGGGCAAAAAATTTGGTATTAATTGGGATGAAACTTATGCTAGAGCTGAGGAGCTTCTTCGTACAGTAGGACTTTCAGAGAGTGGACATACTCAAATCAAGGACATCAGTGTGGGCAAGCAACAACTGGTGGAAATTGCAAAAGCTCTTGGCAAAAGTGTCAAGCTTCTGATACTTGACGAACCAACGGCATCTTTGAATGAAAGTGACAGCAGAAACCTGCTGGATTTATTACTATCGTTTAAAAAGAAAGGCGTAACTTCCATTATCATTTCCCATAAGCTTAATGAAATTTCTTATGTGGCTGATAAAATTACAATACTTCGGGATGGGGCAACTATTGAAACGTTGGTAAAAGGCCAAGACAACATAGAAGAAAGCCGTATTGTAAAAGGTATGGTCGGCAGAGAAATCCAAGATCGTTTTCCAAAAAGAATTCCGAAAATTGGTGAGATAACCATGGAGGTCCATGACTGGACAGTATATCATCCGCTTTATTCAGAACGAAAGGTTTGCGACAAAGTGGATTTTAACGTCAAAAAAGGTGAAGTCGTTGGAATCAGTGGACTCATGGGCGCAGGGCGAACTGAACTTGCCATGAGCATATTCGGAAAAAGCTATGGCACTAAAATCAGCGGCAAACTTGAAATTAAAGGTCGAGAGGTAAAACTGCATAACGTCAAGCAGGCTATTGATGCAAGACTGTCTTATGTGACAGAGGATCGCAAAGGCGACGGACTCATTCTTTCTAATCCCATTTACTCAAATACTTCGCTGGCTATGATGGAGAAGGTCAGCAATCATATGGTAATCGACAAAGACAAAGAGCTCTTGGTAGCTAACGAATACAAGAAAAAGCTCAATGTTAAGTGCCCCAATGTACTTCAAAATGTGGAAAACCTATCCGGCGGGAATCAGCAAAAGGTGCTGCTCGGCAAATGGATGTTTGCAGATCCGGAAATTATGATTCTTGACGAACCCACAAGAGGTATCGATGTTGGCGCGAAGTACGAAATTTATCTGATTATCAATCAGCTGGTTTCCGAAGGAAAGTCCGTCGTGCTCATTAGTTCAGAGCTGACAGAAATCCTCGGAATGAGCGACCGCATTTTTGTCATGTATGAAGGCCGCATGATCGCCGAATTTGACAGAGAAAAGGCTAGCCAAGAAGTCATTATGTCCTGTATCATGCGAGAAAATAATAAGATGGAGAATAAAGATGCAAAGAGTTAAGAGTTTCCTAAAGAAGAACACCATGCTGATTGCATTAATCGTGATAGTAATCCTATTTCAGGTTCTGATTATTGCAGCCGGTAAAGGTTCCCTCCTCAAACCACAAAATGTTTCGAATATCATCGCTCAGAACAGCTATGTCGTTATCCTGGCAACCGGGATGCTGCTTTGCATTCTGACCGGCGGCAACATCGACCTTTCCATTGGCTCTATAGTAGCTTTGGTGGGTGCGGTGGCAGGAACTCTGATTATTACCATGCATGTAAATGTGTATCTGGCAATTGTGATATGCCTCATGACAGGCACCTTGATTGGAGGGATACAAGCTTATTGCATAGCCTATGTGGGCATACCGCCCTTTATAGCCACGCTAGGAGGAATGCTCCTCTGGCGTGGCCTTGCACAAGTCATTCTCAGCGGTATGACCCTAGCCCCTTATCCGCAAGAGTACCTCAAATACTTCACCAGTTTTTTGCCCATGACGGATGATTCCGTACTTCTGCTCACGATTACCATTGTGATCGCCGTTGTGGTTTGCGCAGTCTTTGTAGTATCTGAATTGACGGGAAGAGCTAATAAAATTAAAAAGACGTATACAGTGGAAAGCAAGCCTGTTCTCATGACTAAACTAATCTCCATTTGTGCTGTGATTCTAACATTTGCCTACTTGCTTGGAAATTACAAAGGATACCCTGTAGTGCTGATTATCATTGCTGTTGTGGTTCTGGCTTATGCCTATTTCACCAACAATACCGTTCCGGGGAGATATCTATATGCTTTGGGCGGAAATGCCAAAGCGGCCAGACTTTCTGGAGTCAACACGAAAAAGATGATGTTCTTTGCCTACACCAATATGGGTTTTCTTTGTGCAGTAGCGGCTCTCGTTTGTGTCGCGAGGTTCAATTCTTCAGCTCCAAGCCTTGGATCGGGATATGAACTGGACGCCATCGGGGCCTGCTTCATCGGGGGAGCCTCCGCCTATGGCGGTATCGGTACAGTTGGGGGATCGGTAATCGGCGCGATTTTCATGGGTGTTCTGAACAATGGAATGTCGATCCTTGGCGTCGATTCCAACTGGCAGCAAGCCGTAAAAGGATTTGTTCTAGTGGCTGCAGTAGCATTTGATGTCATATCCAAGAGAAAAGTGAGAGTATAATGACTAAAAGGGTCATCCTAAGCGACGGATGGCGAATTTTCATATAAAGAGAGGAAATGAATACTATGTCTGAATATTTCAATGAGATCAAAAAAATTAAATATGAGGGCCCGACCAGTAAAAATGCGTTGTCGTTTAAGTTTTACGATCCTGAAAAAATCGTCCTTGGCAAGACAATGAAAGAACAGCTGCCTTTTGGCATGGCCTGGTGGCACGCCCTATGCAACAGCGGATCGGATATATTCGGCGCTGCAACCGCGGATAAAACATTTGGCGCAGCGCCAGGAACCATGGATCACGCCAGGGCCAAGGTCGATGTGGGCTTTGAATTTATGGAAAAGCTAGGAATCGACTATTTCTGTTTTCACGATGCTGATCTGGTGCCGGAAGCTTCTGACATAAAAGAAACCAACAGAAGGCTTGATGAGATTACAGATTATATCCTTGAGAAAATGAAAATAACAGGGATAAAATGTATGTGGGGCACTGCGAATCTAACCAACAATCCAAGATACATGAATGGCGCAGCCAGCTCGAATTCAGCGGACGTCTACTGTTTTGTCGCCGCACAGGTAAAAAAAGTACTGGATCTGACAGTTAAACTGGGCGGAAAAGGTTATGTGTTCTGGGGTGGCCGTGAAGGCTATGAAACTTTACTGAATACGGATATCAAGTTCGAACAGGATAACATTGCCAATCTTATGAGAATGGCCGTCGAGTATGGCAGGAAAATTGGGTTTACGGGAGACTTTTATATTGAGCCAAAGCCAAAAGAACCTATGAAGCATCAGTACGACTATGATGCAGCTACAGCAATCGGTTTTCTTAAACAGTATGGACTCGATAAAGATTTCAAACTTAATATTGAATCAAATCATGCAACCCTAGCAGGGCATAGCTTCCAGCATGATCTGCGCATTTCCGCTATAAATGGTATGCTCGGCTCCATTGACGCTAATCAAGGCGATCTCTTCCTTGGATGGGATACAGACCATTTTTCCTCAAACGTTTATGATACGACCATGTGCATGTATGAAATAATTAAGGCAGGGGGGCTCACGGGCGGCCTAAACTTCGACGCCAAAAACAGACGCCCAAGCTATACTAAAGAAGATATGTTCTACGGCTTCATACTGGCTATGGACGCTTTTGCTTTGGGGCTTATCAAAGCGGCAAAAATGATTGAAGACGGCAGAATCGACAGCTTTATCCAAGAGAGATATCAAAGCTACGGCAGCGGGATTGGCGCTGAAATCACATCAAAGAAAGCTACGCTAGAAAGCTTGTCCGCGTACGCGGAAAACCTAGGAGCCCCGGCGCTTCCGGGAAGCGGTAGCCAGGAAATGCTGGAATCGATCATCAATACGATACTGTTCAGTTAAACTAAGACTCAGTCCGAGCTATAATATCATCAGATCGTCCGCGGACAATTGAAAAGGAAAAATAGTTATGCAATATATTGGAATAGATCTTGGCACTTCGGCAGTAAAATTGCTCCTCATGCAGTCTGACGGGACAGTCCTCTCCTCCATATCAAAAGACTATCCCGTCAGCTATCCTAAATCAGGCTGGTCGGAGCAGGATCCTTTAGATTGGCTAGACCAGACTTTGGCTGGTCTAGAAGAACTTTTGGCAACTCGGCAAGCAGATAAAAGCAAACTAAAAGGGATTGGTATCGGCGGGCAGATGCATGGGCTGGTAGTGCTTGATAAAAATGATCAGGTCATTAGACCAGCCATACTTTGGAATGACGGCAGATCAGACCAGGAAACGAACTACCTGAACACAGTTATAGGACATAAAAAGCTGGTCGAATACACAGGCAATATCGCCTTTGCTGGTTTTACCGCACCAAAGATTCTTTGGATGCAGAAGCACGAACCGGAAAAGTTCGCAGCGATCAGTAAGATCATGTTGCCAAAGGACTATCTGGTTTTTAGACTTACTGGAGCCTTTACCACTGATGTTTCAGATGCCTCAGGCATGCTTCTGCTTGACGTCAAAAACCGCAGATGGTCTGCGGAGATGCTTGCCATTTGTGGGATCAACGAGCAAATGCTTCCGGATATCCATGAAAGTTATGATATCTCAGGCTATATAAAAGCGGATATAGCAGGTTCCCTGGGTTTGCTAGGAGAAATTCCTATAGTAGCGGGGGCTTCCGACAATGCGGCGGCGGCCATCGGCACTGGAACTGTTGAAAACGGCAGTTGCACTGTATCCCTTGGCACCTCAGGAACCGTGTTTATTGCCAGTGATACTTTCCAGGCACCCGAAAACAATGCTATTCATTCCTTTGCCCACGCGAACGGCAAATATCACCTGATGGGCTGTATGCTCAGTGCGGCTTCCTGTCTGAAATGGTGGCTGGAAGACATTCTGAAAACTACGGATTATGAGGTTGAGCAACAGGAAATCAAAGCCCTAGGTGATAATCCAGTCTACTTCCTGCCTTACTTAATGGGTGAACGCTCTCCTCACAATGATCCTAATGTCAGAGGTGCTTTCTTAGGACTCGGCATGGATAACACCAGAGCGCAAATGGTGGAAGCGGTTTTTGAAGGCGTTTCCTTCGCCCTGAAAGATTCAATGGAGATGGCCAGATCTCTCGGCATTAAAATACATAACACAAAGCTCTGCGGAGGCGGCGCAAAAAGTCCCGTCTGGCAGCAGATTCTCGCCAATATATTGAACATGGAATTAGAAATTCTGGAGAACGAAGAAGGACCAGCCCTCGGCGGTGCCATACTTGCTGCTGTAGCCTGCGGTGAATACGCCTCAGTTGAAGAAGCTGCAAAAGTTATCGTTAAGGTCAAAGAGATCATCAATCCAAATCCAGAACTGATTTTGGCCTATCAACAGAAATATCTGGTATTTAGAAGTCTTTATCCGGCAATAAAGGGGCTACTGTAGAGGTAAAAAGATAATTCCTGCACAAGTTCGCCGGCAATTTGCTTCACAAATTGGGCGAGCTAACGGCAGTCGAAATACTTATCCAGAATTATCTTTTTATTTTTCGATAGGTTGGATACAGCTTTTATTACTGGGTAAGCAGAATTTGATATATATAAGGAAGCAACTTTATTATTTGCTTTGTCATTTAGGTGTTCACTTAAGTTGTGAAAATATTTTGCCCTTATGTCTTGACATAGGGGTTTTTTATGTGGTATCCTAACACTCGCGTCTGAGAAATGCCAACATTATTAATGGCCCTAAAGCAAAAAAAGAATTGAAAAAAGGGACAAATAATTATTGACAGAGGCAGAGGCAAGTGATATATTTATCTAGCGCTCTTGAGAGAGAAGCGCACGAACCTTGAAAACTCCATAGTGCAGAAATTAGTCAAAGTATTGAGAAACCTGCTGAATTTATTCAGCAAAGGGGCTCAGTCAAT
>JANYJS010000142.1 GCA_025361765.1 Bacillota bacterium | reverse complement strand
CTTATAATGGTTTTAAATCACCTCAAAATGGAGAAGTGAATGTTACCTTTTTGCCTGAAGCTAGTTCTCTACGCATCGATACGGTTGAAAATGGTAACCACTTCACACAGACCCAAAGTGTTGAAAGCTTCTTTAAAGAAGCGATTCTCGGAGTGGATTTCGGATTATCTGGTCGTAGCGGCATTCGTACAATTAATATTCGAATGAATACCTTTATCGCAGCGAAGGTGTTAGATCTTTTAAGTTCTTTCACTTCTATTCCAGGCACTGGCCTTTGGGAGGGTGATGATCGTGGTTTTGGTGATTCGGGAACTAGCCGGACTAGCCAAAATATTAAGATTGCATTTGAGAATAATCAAGCAACTGTTGTAGATGAGTTTCATGCTACTGGAATGACTTATAAGTTAAATAAGGAGGGCTCCTTGAAAGATTTCGGGAAAGCTTCTGGCAATACATTAAAATATGTTTTTCAGAAAGAGTTTTCTAGTGAGTACAATCGTGATGTCTATAAACTACATTTAGAAGGAGATGAAAAATTAGCGATTACAATGGAGGGGGGGCCATGCTCTAGAAGCCTTTAACCAAGCGCTTCTGAAGGGTACGCCTGATTTTATGAATATGGATCAAGGCAGTCAGTTTACGAGTAACGCTTGGCTTGAAACCCTCACAAATGCTGGGGTTAAAGTTAGTCATACGGGTATTGGCCGTTGCATTGATAACGTCCGCATCGAGCGTTTTTGGAGGTCCGTCAAATGTGAAGATACCCATTTGCGCCATTATTCAAGCGTCTCTGAAGCCCGCGAAGGCCTCGGGAAATACATTCACCATTACAACCATACGAGACCTCATCAAGCCCTTGATTATGCGAAACCAAATGACTTCTACTGCGAGCCCTCAATTTCCCCAACGGGGCTTGCGGGTATTTCATTTAACAATGACCTTGACCCCATTCACCCAAAGCCTTTTTCATAGAAAAAGTTTCCAGGGCAGTTAAGCTTTACTCGCATTTCTAAGCCTTAAAACTGTCCAGTCCATGGGGGTCAGTTCAGATCAAGTGCTACTCATATTGGCCTATTTATGAAGAATAAATCCCCTCCGGGAGACAATCCTATAGCAGGCCTTAGCCTGTTTATGCCCTAAAATATAGACTTAAGTTAACCTAAGCTCACGCTTAACTATTCAACCGTATCCTCCACCTAACGGATTTCTCAGAATAACTCGGCTTTCGTGGCCGAACTTCATGCTAAATTCACAAGTCGTTGATTTTGAAATGGCTTGCGAATTATAAACAGAAATAAGATGCATACAGTTATGCCCAGTGGAAAATATCGCAGCAAGCCCTCCAAAAAATACTCTTTAGTTAGTGGATTTGAACATGCAATCGCATTGCTGCCCCTTGCTGGTTGACTCGAATTTCACCAGACTATACAATCCCTCTATAAATTGGGCTATAGAATGTGTCTAAAATGTATCGATATTTCGAATTATAATATTCCCCTCATTCCAGTTGGGTTAAGTAACTGAGATGCTTATTGTCTTTCCCAACAATAATCATCTCAGTTACTTAACCCTTTGCTACTTTATAGGGCGTCGCACTTCATACTTGAATTGGCGTTTATTGCAATAATTTTACTGCTTTGGCGTTACCTTCGAGAATCTTAGCCGCTGCAGCAGCTGTTTCACCCCAGATATTTTTAATACTCACATCCGCTCCAGATTCTTGTAGCCGTGAAGCGATGCTCGCCTGCCGATGCTTAACAGCCAATATTAAAGCCGTGTCACCATGTTGATTTTGCTTATTAACATCTACCTTATAATCCAAAAGCAAATTTACTATCTGGAGGCTGCCTGCTGATTCGGCTAAAATTAGAGGTGAATTCCCATTTTTATCCTGTAAGTTCTTATCTGCATGCAACTTATCGATGGCGAATTGCACAAACTTAGGCTCATTTCGCTTAATGGCAGCTATTAAGATCTGCTGCCCCATAAGCTTGGCATTCTTGTGGCTATACTGTGAAAACATTTTGCGAAAAGGGGCTTCTTCTAAAATTTCAGCAAGGCCATCTATCGCCTTCTTGTTCCCCACTTGAAGGGTGATTGCAATTAAATTTCCGAGATCATCTGGATTAGTTAACTCCCACGCCTTTAAGCTTTGGTCAATGTTATGCCCCTTCCCTTGCTCAATTGCATTTTTTATCAAAAAGGCTTTTAGGAATAGTTGAACAGCTTCTAAGGTTGTTCCTTGAGTCATTGCTATTTTCTCGCAATCAAGACTCCATGGCTGCCAATGCTGAATCTCCGGATGCTTCTCCAGAAAGGCTGTGATTGATGCAAGGTCCACTAGTTGCTCAACTTCAGGTGAATGTAAAAGCCCTAGTACTTTCAAGCCATCATAAGCAGCCTTTAAATTATTAATTATATGCTTATATTGATGTTCATTAGAAGGTAACAAAACCTTAGAAGCCCGCAAATCAGCAAAAGCAGCGTGTACCGTCGCCTCTAAATCATCCATGGACAAGCTATGCAAGTGCTTAAAATAAAGGAACTCATCGGATTGCATGGCCTCCAGTCGAAAGCTAACGGCCCATTTTGCATTATCAGGCCTATTGTATATACACTGATTTGAATTTTGAACTTTATGGGTAAAAGATACATCTAAGTCGAGCATCAGAGGCACCCATTTATCCGGAAAAGTGAGATACCCCAGGTTCCATTCATGTCGGTCTTCAAGTTTTAATATACGGGCCAATAATCTCTCTAACGCCTTGCCTTTAATCGGAAGATCTGTCGCTAAATGCTCCTGCACAAAGTTAGGAAGTGCCTTCGAGGCAATCATATTAACCTTATCACTGAAGAGCCTTATATCTAAAGTGCTTCCCTCTAGTTCTGTCCCTTTTGTTAACTGTGCTAAAAGCAAGCTAGCAACATAACTATTGATAATGCTTTGACTATCTAAAGATTTAGCAAACCATTGTTGGCCCTCGTTATCTTGATAAATTTTTGCCCCGCTAATTCCAAGCCCCACAGAGCGTATTGCCTCAAGTTCAGTAAAGCGCAAAGGCGATTTTATGTAATGGTGCTGGCTTTCAATGCTTACGCCCCCGGTTGATGCGCCTATTCGTTTTTGGTGAATGAGCTCAGCAATCTGCGTGTTTTTTGATAAATTTGCCCACTCCAAAGCTGTCCAAGTGCCGCCATCCGTAAGGCTGGGGTCTGTTCCGTCTGTAAGGCTAACATCGGCCTCATTAGCTATTAACGCCTTAACCGCATCTATATGGCCATTTTTCGCGGCCATAATCAGGGCGGTCATATTATTATTATCCCGAGCATTAATATCAGCTCCAGCCTCTAAAAAAGCGGCTAGGGCTTGATGAAACCCATTGCCGATAACCTGTACAAAAGCGCTGTTAAGATTATTTGATTTGTCTGCTTTGGACAATAGATCCACAACGGCTTGATGCCGGTTAATAATGGCCCATTCAAAGGCCCTCCAAGTGCCGCCATCCGTAAGGCTGGGGTCTGTTCCGTCTGTAAGGCTAACATCGGCCTCATTAGCTATTAACGC
>JANYJS010000137.1 GCA_025361765.1 Bacillota bacterium | reverse complement strand
TTACTTCAAAAGAAATGCTGGAAGCCTTGGATGAGCCACTACAAATCATCTGCGAAGCCACCCATTCAGTTCTGGAACGTACACCGCCAGAGATATCAGCGGATATCAGCGATCAGGGCATCGTACTCACAGGGGGCGGCTCCTTGCTTTTCGGCATAGACAGAAGAATAGCCGAGAGAACTGGAATACCCGTCAGGGTTGCAGACGATCCTAAATCCTGCGTGGCTATCGGCACAGGAAAGGCCCTTGATACACTCAGCTCGATTGAATCAAATCAGATGAACAGAAGAAAGCCTTACATTTGATAAATTTAAGAAGCTCTCATATGAGAGCTTTTCTTATAGAAACATAGCAGCAATTGGAGAACGCATATGAGAGAAATACAGAAAACTTACTGTGAGGACTTTGAAATTCGTTCCTTTGAAAACGACTTCAAACAAAACCTCAGATTGACCACTTTATTTCAGTTTTTTCAGGAGGTGGCAGGCAGGCATGTGGCAGAAACGTCTATTGGCTATGAAGCTTTGAAAGGCGCAGGCTGCTTTTGGGTGCTGGTTCGGATCAAGGTCAAGGTTCATAGAATGCCAAAATGGAGAGAGACCATTCGTTTGACGACTTGGGCAAAAAAAATAGATAAGATGTTTGCATACCGGGAATGTGAGGCAACAAACGAAACTGGCCTTCTGGCCAGCATCTCCTCTGAATGGATGCTCATGGGCCAGGAAAGCAGGAAACCTTTGAGACTGGAAACTCTCCCTATAGCATTTCCGATTTGTGATAGGGAAAGCCTTTCGGAATCCCTGAACAAGTTAAGACCTTTTGGCGAATTAAACCATCAAAGCAGAATAAAAGCGCATTATAGTGATATTGATATGTATAGCCATGTCAATAACACCAAATATATAGAATGGGCCCTTGATTCCATAGAGTTTCAGGTTTTCAAAGACAGAGAAATCGATTACCTGCAGGTCAACTTTATAGCCGAAGTGAGTCCTGATGATGACATCCATATATCAAGATATGATGGAGAAGACGGTCACTACTTCTTTGAAGGTTATAATGAGACAAAGGATATTAAAGCTTTTCAACTAGAACTGAAAATGAGATAAAACTGGAAACCTATTAGAATAAAAATGAGGTAAATCATGTATAGACTAATTGCAAGCGATATAGACGGCACACTGATCAGAAGTGATTTTAAAATTTCTGAGTACACCCAGGAGATGATCCGGTCAGCCATTGATGGAGGAGTCCATTTTATACTTGCCACAGGCAGAATTTTTGGTTCGGCTCGAATCTACGCAAGACAGCTTGGCCTAGAGGCCCCAATCATTACCTGCAATGGTGGCGTGATCAAGGATTTGAAAACAGGTGAGAAGCTCTACAGCAAGCCCATAGACAAGGAACTGTGCAAAGACATTTTCAGCATTTTGGATGAAGGACACCGGTATTTTCACTTTTATGGGGAAACAAATTTTTATACGGAGAAGCTTATATTTGATTCTCAAAGAATTAGCCAGTGGAACATGAGTCTGCCTCATGCCGATCGCATTCCTATTTTTGAAGTAGCAGATCCTTATGAGATCCCTGATAAGGACCCGATTTATAAAATTTTGTTTCACGCCACAGACCCAGAAGAAAGAGCTCATTACTTTGACATTTTTTCCAAAATGCCAGGCATTTCCTTATCGAGCTCATGGAAAAATAATTTTGAAATTTGCGGAGAGAATGTCAATAAAGGCACCGCAGTAGATGGCTATGCCATTTCCCTGGGTATAGGCGCAAAGGATGTCATTGCCTTCGGCGACAATGACAATGATATTGAAATGATTGAATATGCAGGTCTTGGAGTAGCTGTCGCTAACGCGACGCAAAAATTATTGAAAAGCGCGGATTATGTTACGGCAAGCAACAATGAGGATGGCGTGGGAAAAGCCATTGAAAAATTCGTATTAAGAGGTGAAACCTATGTCAAAGTTTGAATTAATAGCGACGGCAACCTTCGGCCTGGAGGCTGTTGTAAAACGTGAAATTGAACAACTTGGTTATACCATACTTAAGTCGGAGGACGCAAAAATCAGCTATGAAGGAGACGAAACGGCTATAGCCCGGTCAAATCTCTGGCTGCGATGTGCCGACAGGGTACTCCTTAAAATGGGAGAGTTCAAAGCACTTTCCTTTGAAGAACTCTTTGAACAGACAAGGGCCCTGCCCTGGGAGGAGTGGATTCCCGAGGATGGCAAATTTACGGTCAATGGCAGTTCAGTAAAATCAACGCTTTACAGCGTTCCTGATTGTCAGGCCATTGTCAAAAAAGCCATTGTTGAAAGACTAAAAGAAACTTATCATTGCGACTGGTTTCATGAAACAGGAGCGGAATATACGGTCAAGGTGGCCATATTGAAAGACAGTGCCACGCTAACTATAGACACGTCAGGAGTTGGACTTCATAAGAGGGGCTACCGAATAAAAGATGTGGCGGCACCAATTAAGGAAACACTGGCGGCGGCTATGGTTTCCTTGAGCTACTGGAAAGCAGGAAGACTTCTGGTTGATCCCTTTTGTGGTTCAGGAACCATCGTAATAGAGGCGGCTATGCTGGCCAAAAACATCGCCCCGGGGCTCAATAGAAAATTTGCCTCCGAAAGATGGGGCAGAATCTCCGCTGATATTTGGAAGACCGCCAGAAAAGAAGCCTTCGGCGCTATTGATCAGACGTCGGATATCAGGATTATTGGCTCGGATGTCAGCAGAAAAGCCATTGAAGCCGCCAGAGAAAACGCTGAAGAGGCTGGCGTCGCAGACTGCATCTCTTTCTCCGTTCTGCCTTTCAACGAACTGAAAGCGGAAGAAAAATACGGAATAGTCATTTGCAATCCGCCTTATGGGGAGAGAATTGGCGAGAGAGCAGATCTGGATCAAATCTATAAAGATGCTAAAAGATTTTTTGGGTTAAACCCCACTTGGTCACTCTATTTCCTCACTTCCGATAAGGAATTTGAAAAGGCCTTTTCAAATAAGCCTGCGGACAAAAGGCGCAAACTTTATAACGGCCGCATTGAAACCACCTACTATCAATATTATGGAGAAAAACCTCCGAAAGTTGACTGGGAAAAACCTCCCGAAAGTTGACATCTAGTTTGCCAAACCATATAATAGGGACATGAAAAGCCAATATTGACTTTACTCGTGTAACTAAAAGGAGAAGGTGCAAGATGAGATACGAAGAATATATTAAAAATGTCGTTGATGAATTTGTCAACGGACCCCAAACTAAGATTGATGACCTTCCAGAGTTTGAGCTTTATATGGACCAAGCCCTGACATACATGAATCAAAAGCTTTCAGTCTTCAAAAAAGACAAAAAAGATGTCATAATGACCAAAACCATGATCAATAATTACACCAAACATAAACTAATTCCGGCCCCTATCAACAAAAAATACTCAAAGGACCATCTGATTCTGCTTAATATGATTTATTACTTGAAGCGCAGTTTCCAGATGGACGAAATCAGAAAACTCATGAAACCACTCATCGACAACTACAATTCCGAATTTGATGAAAAAATCGATTTCTCTGGGATCTATATTGGTATGCTTGAAGTCCAGAAGACAGAGCGTGAAAATATGCTCAAGACTGTGCGCAGCGACATCGAAAATATCAAAACGAGCCTAAGTCGGGTGAATCTTTCTGATGATGACATGCTCGAAGTATTCATGATGATCATGAATCTTGTGAGAAAAGCCGACTCACAAAGGTACCTGGCAGAAAGACTTTTGGATGAATATTTTATCAAACCTTCCACCCAGAAATTTAAGAAGGTCAAGAGACCCAAAATCAAATTTGACAACAAAGAAAAAGCTGCACCTAAAGAAAAACCCGCACCAAAAGTGAAATCTGCACCTAAAGAAAAACCTGCGCCTAAAGTGAGAGCTGCCAAAAAGGCGGTACCTCTAAAATCAGAGGACCAGAACGAATAATATGGATATTCAAATCGTACACAATAGTCAGACACCGATTTATATGCAAATAAAGAATCAGATTAAAAACATGGTGCTGACCGGTGAGATTTTGGATAGCTTTATGCTACCCTCTGAGAGAACTATGGCTAAATCCGTTGGCGTTCATCGCAATACCATAATAAAAGCCTACAATGAGCTTAAGGCGGACGGATTGATTACTGCCCAGCAAGGGCTTGGCTATAAAATAGTCTATAAAAACGTGGATTTGGATTCTTCGGAAAAAGCTGGAAATATTCCTTGGCTTCACGTGCTCAAAGAGGAATTTGTGGAGCTTGAAGATACCTTCGACACCTTGTTTTCTAAAACTTATTCAGAGAAAAACATCTCTTTTGCTGGGGGAATTGTTCCTGCAGAAGCCTACAATAAAGAAAATATCAAGATCATTCTAAACGACATGCTCGTCTCAGATAAAGAAGAGATTTATAGCTATGCGCCCTATCAGGGAATTTTATCTCTAAGACAGAACCTGGCCGTATTTCTGAGAGAAAAGGGAATCAACGTGCAGCCGTCAGAGATTCAGATCCTGTCTGAGACCAATCAGGCACTTGATTATCTGGTGGAGCTTTTGATTCGCCCCGGCGATGTGATTATCACTGAAGAACCCCTATCCCCAGACGTGTATAGGGAATTGAATCTGGCAGGAGCAAAGGTTATGACAGTGCCGATGGATGAAGAGGGCATGATTGTCAGTCATCTTGAGCCACTCCTTCAAAAATATTCCCCAAAATTCATTTATGTGAGCTCGAGCTTCAATGACCCGACGGGAATCGTTATGAGTGTCGAGAGAAGGCATGCGCTTTTGGAGCTGTCTTATAAATATAGGATTCCCGTTGTGGAGGACGACAGTGCTTCGGGCCTGCGCTATGAGGGGAAATTGGTTCCTTCGCTTAAAGCTTTGGACAAAAGAAATCATGTGATTTATATTTATTCCTTTGCCTTGACTTTTGCGCCGGGTGTCAGGCTGGCCTTTGTGGTGGCTCCGAGGCTCATTGTTAAAAGGCTGAGTTATCTGGTATCCATGCATCTGATCAGCATCGACAGCCTCTCGCAAAAGCTGATGAGCAGCTATCTGGTCAAAGGCATGTATCAAAAGAGCCTCAAAGAACTGTGTGAGTTTTATAGGACTAAAAGGGATTTGATGTGCGAGAAGCTTGAAATAGCAAAGCCTTTTGGTGTTTCCTACATCAAACCCAAGGGGGGCATCTACATTTGGTGCAAGCTGCCGAGCACCATCAATGCGAAATTATTGCTCCAGAAGTCCTATAAAAAGGGCGTAGCCTTTATTCCGGGAACTGTGTTTTTCCCTTATGGGACTAAGGGCGAAAACTTTATCAGGCTCAATTATTCTTATCCAAAACTTGAACAGATAGAAGAGGGTATGGATCTTTTGATTCAGGCCATGAAAGAAAGCCTTTCGCATTGCGCCAAAACCAATCCTAGTATAATATTAGGAATAAGGGATAAAGTCCCTGAATAAAAACGCGTTTGGAGGCGGGATTTTGAAAATTCTAATGGTAGGAACCGGCGGGGTCGGCGAAGCGGCTGCAAAAATTGCAGCACAGCGTGACCCAAAAGGGAAATGGATTGAGCTTTTTGTACTTTCTGACTATGACCTTTCCAGGGCTGAATCGGTAGCTGCAAAAATAGGTGATGCAAGATTTTTGGCAGAGAGAGTCAATGCCAGAAATCAGGAGGAGGTCATAGCGCTGGTCAAAAAACACCAGGCGGATCTTCTATTCAACGCTTGTGATCCAAGTTTTAACGAGAATCTGTTTGACGTCGCTTATGAGTGCGGTATCCAGTATATGGATATGGCTTTGACTTTATCAGTTCCTCATCCGGACGATCCTTATCATAAAACCAATATCAAAATGGGGGACTATCAGTTCGCTGCCCATGAAAATTGGGAAAAGAAGGGTCTACTGGCTTTAGTCGGCGTGGGTATGGATCCAGGAGCCGCCAATGTCTTTGCCAGGTTTTCTGCCAATCATTATTTTGACACTGTAGACGAAATAAGCATAAAAGATGGTGGGAACTTAGTGGCAGAAGGCTATGATATCGCCTTCGGTTTTTCAATTTGGACCACCATTGATGAATGTTTAAATCCGCCTTTTATTTGGGAGAAGACCAAGGGCATTTATACAGTTGAGCCATTTTCTGATCCTGAGCTATTCACTTTTCCTGACGGTATCGGCGAGCAGGAGTTGGTCAACGTTGAGCACGAGGAGCTTGTCATGATTCCGAGGTTCATGGGAGACCTTTGCAACAAAGTCACCTTCAAATATGGATTAGGCTCAGAATTTATTACAATGCTTAAAAATCTCCGGGCACTGCGCCTAGACGACAAACATACCAAGGTCAAGGGAACCAATTTGTCGCCACGGGATGTGGTCGGTATGATTGCACCTAGCCCGGTTGAGATTGCAGATAAACTAAGAGGCAAGGTCTGCGTGGGCACCCAGGTCACGGGAAAAAAAGATGGGCTCGATAGGAAAGTCTTCATTTATCAGACCACGGATACGGAAGCCTCCATGGAGCGTATCGGCTGCGGCGCTGTTGTCGCTCAGACTGCTTATAATCCGGTTATGGCAATGGAACTTTTGGCTACAGGCAAATGGAAGGGCAAAGGGGTTCTCGGCCCGGAATGCTTTAACCCAGATGACTATATCAAACTGGCTGACGAGTATGATTTTTATATCGGTATGATGGAGCTGGAATCCGAATACAAGACCGCCGCCAATAAAGAGGCGCTTTTATCTGTCATAGTACGTTAATAAGTTTGCCGGCTCCAATCAACTAAAAGATTGGAGCTGGCATTTTTTGTTTCATGGCCACTGCTTCTGTTAACATTTTTTCCATCATGGCCACTGCTTCTGCATGTGTATCCAATTTTCATTTTATGAACCAATATAAAGCCAAACTGGAGGAAAATATGCTCAAACTTTATTACGGCAGAGCCAATGTAGATCTGGACAGATTTCTTTTCGACAGAATACGAAGGCAGCTTGCATGGATTGAAAACGAAGGCAAGGGAAGAGTTCTGATTATTGTGCCTGACCAGTTCACCCTCCAGGCAGAGCGCAATGCCTTTGATTATCTTAAAGTCTCAGGACTTATGGATATCGATATTTTGAGCTTCTCAAGGCTTGGGGCAAAAGTGCTGGATGAAAATGGCGGAACGACCAGGGCCCATGTGGACAAATATGGACGCCATATGCTTCTGTCCAAAGTCACTTTGGACGAACAGAACAGCCTATTAGCGTTTAAGGGCCTGTCCCAGAAGCACTCTTTTTTGGATATGGTCAATAATCTGATTTCTGAGATGAAACAGTTCAATATAAAACCGGAAGATATACCGGACATTCAAAAGGTACTCCCGGAAGGTTCGATTCTCAATGAAAAACTCAGGGATATTTACCAGATTTACCTCAAGTATGAGGACTTGATTCGTGGAAAATACGTGGATACGGAGGATTATCTGGACCTGTTTATGTCAAAGATTGAACTGTCGACTTTTGTCAGAGAAGCTGAAATTTGGATCGATGGCTTTGATTACCATACGCCTAAAATGCTGGCTGTCATAAACGAACTGGTTAAAACTGCGAAAAATGTCCATATCATAATGACACTGGATTCAGAGGGCATCACTTCGGGAAGCTTTTCAGAAGACACCCCAGGTATTATCGCACAGGAGCCCAATTTTGGGAAAAGGCCGGATCAGGATCTGTTTGAATTGCCACAACGCATGCGACGGAAATTTATTGATAAGGCTATGGAGAATGGCTACAAATACTCGGAAGAAAGTATAGGCGTAGATTATAGTATAAAGCCGGGCTTTTCTAAAGGAGAAAAAGCTCCGGAGATTCTTCATCTAGAGCAGGAACTGTATGCAAGTCCATATCAGCCTTTCAAGGTTTTGTCCGATGAACCAAACTCAAGTGCGTTTGATTTTGAATCTTTTGCTAGCGAAAACTCAGGGTTTGAATCTTCGGCAATAGAGTTTTGTCTATGCAGCAATTATTATACTGAAGCGGAAACGGCTGCAGCAAAAATCAGAGAGCTCGTGAGAGAAAAAGGCATGCGATACCGGGATATTCTGGTCATTTGCAACGACATGGAAAACAGAGCATCAATTATTAAGCGCACCTTTGAAGACTATGAGCTGCCTTTTTTTATAGATCAAAAAAGAACCATACTTCATAATCCCTGCATTGAGTATATTTCTGCCTTGATGGATATTCTGTCTTTAGGCTGGCGATACGAGGACGTGTTCAGATTGATTAAAACGGGGCTAACCTCTCTATCGGTTGACGAATGGGAAAGACTTGATAACTATGCCTTTAAATATCGCATCAAAGGAAATCGCTGGAAGTCCGAATTTAAATTCGGCAAAAATGAAGAAGGGGAAGAAGAGCTTTCCGCCCTTAATAAGTCCAGGACCTATCTGGTTACCTTGATATCAGATTTTGAGAAAAAATTTCAGATGACAAGAACAGTAAGAGACAAAACCCTGCTTTTATACGATTTTCTGGATTTTACTGCAGAAATTCCAGTAAAGGCAGAGGCGCTGGTGAATTATTTGAGAGATCATGATGCTCTTGAGTACGCTGAGGAAACGGAACAAATTTGGGATGTCATCATCAATATGCTGGATCAATTGGTCCTCCTGATTGGAGATGAGGAAATCAGTCTTGAAGCATATGGAAGCCTTCTTAAAACTGGTTTTGAAGAAGTAGAAATAGGCATTTTGCCGCCGACCATCGATCAGATAATCATTGGAACCATGCAAAGAACCAGGACGGGACCGATTCAGGCTCTATTTATTCTAGGCGCCAATGATGGCGTACTGCCGGCAGCAAGCAGCACAGAAGGCCTCCTCAGCGAGGATGAAAAAGCTGTATTATTAAAACGCAATGTTGAATTATGCAAAAATGACGATTTGCGCATTCTGGAGGAGAGGCTTGCAATCTACAAATCTCTGTCGAAGCCATCTCGCTACCTTTGGGTTGGCTGTGCGGCTGCGGATCTTGAGGGCAGAGAGGTCAGACCGTCGCTGATTTTGGACAAGCTTAGGAAATTGTTTCCTTACTTAGGGCTATCAAAGGATCTATTCAATATGGGGGACCCTCTTTTGCTGGTCGCAAATGGCAGAAGCACGCTTTCACATATGACAGATGAGCTAAGGCGGGGTTATGAGACCGGGCAGATTGATAACGTATGGAAGGCAGTCTACAACTGGTTTAATGAGAATAAATGCGAGAGTAAATGTAAAAATATATCAGTGGAAAAGCTTGATAAACAGCAAGATTATGCTGCGAAATTGAAAATGATCAGAAACGGCATGCTCTTTGATAATAAGGTTGAAAAACTTAGCCTTGAGGCAGTTAAAAGCCTATATGGCAGAGGGTCGGATTTGGATTTAACCTTAAGCCCATCACGCATAGAGGGGTTTGCCAAATGCCCCTTCGCCTATTTCATCAACTATGGACTCAAAGCGGAAGAACGTGAAATTTTTGAGGTTTCTGGAAGAGAAATGGGGGATATTTATCATGACTGTTTAAAACGACTTTCTTATGAGCTCACTTTGGATGGGGTGGATGTGACCTCGGCCGAATCGCCCTGGATGCTTATTGAAAAGGAAGCCTGCGATAATAGGATTGAGCAGATCGTTTCCGAAGCGGCGGCCCAGTATAAGGAAGGAATCTTGGGCCAAGGAGAGGCGGAGCAGTACAGGCTTTCCCGCATCAAGAGCGTCTGTCGAAAAAGCGCCTGGATGATGGTTTCTCATGTTCAGAGTGGGAGCATCAAGAGAAGCTACTTTGAAGCAGGCTTTGGCAGAGGGGAAGACAATAGACTTCCACCTATAAAGGTGACTGCTTTGAATGAACGAATTTATATAGAAGGGAAAATAGACCGGATTGATGTCATTGAAGCCCGTGTTAAGATTATCGACTATAAGTCCGGAAACGATCAGTTTAATATGGCGGAGGTTCTCGGGGGATGGCGTCTACAGCTTATGCTCTATCTTCGTGCTGCTGAGGAAGGATTGGCGGCCAAACCGGCCGGAGCCTTTTATTTTAAAATCGATGAAGGTTTGATTGATGAGACCCTGCCTCACAATGCATCCCCTTCAGAACTGACTGAGGCCACAGAAAAGCTGGCATCATTAGTAAAAAAAAGATTTAAAATGGATGGGGTCGTACTCAAAGACCCGCAGGTAATTCGGGGTATTGCCGGGGAATTTAACGGCGTCTCTGACATTATTCCGATTAGCATCAACAAAGATGGAGAATTTTCAGCTTCTCCGGGCAAGCTGCTTTCAGAAGATGAGTTTGCTGCAGTGAAGAAGGCAGTGGATATTACTGTTGACGAACTGTGCACGTCTCTTCTTTCCGGATCGATTGACATTACGCCAAAAAGAATTAAAACAGAGATAACGGCCTGTACCTATTGCAGTTTCAAATCTATTTGCAATTTCGACCTATCGTTCCCAGGCTGCAAGTATATCAATGTCTACTAACAGATCAAAGATTTGTGATTTCTTAGCACAAGTTCACGGTTCTGCCTAGTCAATTTGTGGGCAGTTTTCCTGCTGCAGATGCCTTTTTATTAGGCAATTGAGAGATGATAATGGCGACAAACATAATCACGCAGCCGATTAGCTCCCTCAAAGACAGGACTTCGCCAAGGATTAGCCAGCCGCCAATGGCGCCAAAGACTGCTTCCATACTTAGAATGATGGAAGCAAGTGTCGGAGGTGCATTTTTTTGACCAATAATCTGTAAGGTAAAGGCTGTCGCAATAGATAGAAAACCACTATAGAGTATGGGAATCATGGCGAGCTTGATTGACTCCAGAGTTGTTGTTTCGAAAATTAGGGAGAGAATAAAACTTAACACAGAAACAACGGAAAACTGGATGAAAGCAAGCCTCAAGGAGGAAACCTTGCCGGCGAAATGATTGATAAGCAGTATATGAGAGGCCCAAAAGCCTGCCCCAATCAATATGATGAAATCCCCAAACCCAATAGTGAAGGCCTCAGTAATGCAGAGAAGGTAGAGGCCAACAGTTGCCAGAACTACACCGAGCCAAGCGTTGAGGCCGACCTTTTGCTTGAGGAAAACCCCAAAAACAGGCACTAGGACAATATATAATGCGGTGATGAAACCGGTTTTCCCTGCGGTAGTAAAGAAAATGCCAAATTGCTGCAATGATGCAGCTGAGAATAATACAAAGCCACAGGCAAGACCGGCTGTCATGAGTACTTTGTGTTCTTCTTTCGTGGGTTTGGTCAGGATGGTGCTCTTGCCATTTCTAGGTCTTTCTATAAGATAAATAACGGGTAGAAGAGAAAGCGCGCCTAAAGCAAAACGTATGCTGTTAAAAGCAAAAGCACCCATGAATTCTGAGCCCACTCTCTGAGCTACAAAAGCAAACCCCCAGATGAGAGCCGTTAAAATAAGAAGAAAATTTGCTTCCATTTGTTTTTTAGTCATGAATGAACACCTCCATACTCTAGATTAAATATGATTGCTCAAACAAAGTCAAGATGTTAAAATAAGGGTCAAGAGTAAAAAGGAGATGATGTGAATATGAATTTCAATATAAATATGAATCGTTTCAAAGACGCGCTCTATCCAATCAGGGAGATCAAAGACTTAAAGATGCTTATTGATGAAAGTGCTTCTTTATATGGAAATAGAGACGCATTTCTTGTTAAGGATACGCCGGGCGGCCAGTATCAGGCCATTAAATATAAGCAGTTCAAGGAAGATATAGATGCCCTGGGCACTGCGCTTATGGATATTGGACTTGGTGGCAGAAAAGTGGCCGTAATCGGAGAAAATCGCTATGAATGGGTGGTATCCTATCTGGCAACGGTCAATTGCGGGAGCGTCATAGTTCCACTGGATCGTGAACTTCCCGTCGGTGAGCTCCATCATTTGCTTGAAAAATCAGGCGTCAGTGCTGTGATTTATTCCGGAAAGGTCGAAATTGCCATTGAGGAAGCAGCTCAAGGCATTTCTGCCATTGACTTTACAATCAGCATGGACGCCAATCTTAACAGGGGAGAAAACCTTTCCTATAAATTGCTTTTAGAAAAAGGAAGAAAGCTCTTGATGGAAGAAAAACGGTTTTTCCTGGATGTTGTTATCGATCCGGATAAGCTTGCCATCATTTTATTCACATCCGGCACTACGGGCCTTGCAAAAGGAGTCATGCTGACTCATCGAAACCTATGTGCCAATTTAATGGGCATATCGCAATTTGTTAGACTCAGTGGAGATGATACCGCTCTATCCATATTGCCTATTCATCACACCTACGAATTTACCGGAGATATTATGACCCCGATCTATCAAGGGGCCTGCGTGGCCTTTTGCGAAGGTCTTAAATATATTGTCAAGAATATGGCAGAAGCCAGAGCGACCATTCTGGTTGGCGTTCCCCTGATTTTTGAGTCCATGCATAAAAAGGTCTGGAGAAAAGCCGAGAGCACCGGAAAAGCTGAGAAGCTGAGGCAGGCAGTCAACATAGCCAAAACCTTGAACATGTTCAATATCAAGGCAGCAAGAAGATTGTTCAAATCCGTCCATGAGGCACTGGGGGGGAATGCGAGAATGTTCATCGTCGGCGCGGCGGCTACGGACCCGGGAGTCATAGAAGACTTCAACGCCATGGGCATCACCATGTTTCAGGGCTATGGCATGACAGAATGTGCTCCCTTGATTTCTGTGAACAAGGACCGTTATTTTAAAGCCGCCTCCGTTGGCCTTCCCATCCCTGGCACTGAAGTAAAGATTGTGGATCAGGATGAAAACGGGATAGGAGAAATCATATGCAAAAGCGACTCTGTCATGATGGGCTACTATGAAAATCCGGAAGAAACGGCAAAGGTGCTCAAGGATGGTTGGATGTACACGGGAGATTACGGATACTTTGATAAGGACGGATTTTTATACATTTCAGGAAGAAAGAAAAATGTCATTGTGACTAAAAACGGCAAGAACATATTCCCTGAAGAAGTTGAATTTTATGTGAATAAAAGTGATTATATCAGTGAAGTTGTCGTTTGGGGCTTTGAAGACCTGGAGTCGGGTGAAACTGTGGTCTGCGCCGAAATCGTGCCGGATTTTGATTTGATTTCTGAAGAATTCGGAAGACTCTCAGATGAAGAGCTACGCAAACTTATTGCTAAGGCTGTAGATTCTGCCAACGAAAAAATGTCGGTCTACAAGAGAATCAAGCGATTTGAGATCAGGGAGACCGAATTCGAAAAGACGACGACGAAAAAAATTAAAAGGCATACTGCAGTGAACAGATAGGAGGTTTACAATGAGTCAGAGTTCAGACAAAGCCAGCATGGCGGCAATCGAAAAAGTAGAGAAAATTAAGGCTTGGCCGGATTCGAAAATCCGATATCGGGATATTAGACCAATTACCGATTTAAAGGATATGTTTGACTCGAGTGTCAAAATTTTTGGAGACAGCATCCTTTTTTACGTCAAGGACGTGACCTCAGGTCCTTATAGAGGAATCAGCTATAATGAGACCAAGCTTGATGTTGACGCGCTGGGGACTGCCTTGATCGCTTTGGGACTTAAGGATAAAAAAATCGCCGTTATTGGTGATAACAGATATGAGTGGGCAGTCAGTTATCTGGCTTCGGTCTGCGGTGCTGGGATTGTGGTCCCCCTGGATAAGGAGCTGCCTCAGAAGGAACTGAATTATTTGATCAAGGATGCAGAAGTCGAGTGCGTCATTTTTTCTCACAAGTATGAGAAGGCCTTCATTGAGAGCCAGGCCGCTGGTGATAATTCCCTCAAAATACTCATCAGTATGGACGCAGAGGAGGACACGGATCAGAGAATGTCCTTTAATAAGGTAGTTTTGGATGGCCGCGCATTGATTAAAAGCGGAGACAGATCTTTTCTCGATGCAGAAATTGACAGAGAAAAAATGAGCATCCTGCTCTTCACCTCAGGCACTACGGGGATGGCCAAAGGCGTTATGCTTTCTCATAACAATATCACTGAAAACCTTATGGTCATGGGGACCCTTGTACATATTGTACCTAGTGATGTTTTCTTTTCTATCTTGCCCATTCATCACACCTACGAGTGTACCTGCGGTTTTCTTCTGCCTATGTATAGAGGGGCGGGGATTGCTTTCTGTGAAGGATTGAAATATATCGTCAGGAATCTTGAAGAGGCGAAACCGACGGTTTTCCTTGGCGTGCCGCTGATTTTTGAAAGCATCTATAAGAAAATCTGGTCTCAGGCTAAAAAGAGCAAGTCAGACGTTAAACTGCGCAAGGTTTTGGCCATCAACGAGAAGACCAAAAAAATCGGCATTGATCTGGCCCCAATTTTGTTAAAGAAAGTTACAGCCATCTTCGGAGGCAAAATGCGCCTGATGATTGCTGGCGGGGCGGCCATTGATCCGGATGTGCTTAAAGGTCTGAAAGCTTTTGGCATAAATGCAATACAAGGCTATGGCCTGACGGAATGCTCACCCATAGTAGGAATCAATCCGGATTTTGATTCCAGAGATGACTCGGCAGGCTATCCACCGCCATTCGTTGAGGTTCACATTGTGGAAGCAAACGAAGAAGGCAACGGAGAGATTGTTGTAAAGGGCGAAAATATCATGCTTGGCTATTATCATAACCAACAGGCCACTGATGCTGTGATTAAGGATGGCTGGTTTTATACTGGAGACCTGGGTTTTATTGATAAGGAAGGCTATATTCACATCACGGGCAGAAAGAAAAACGTCATCATCACCAAAAATGGCAAAAATGTGTTCCCTGAGGAACTGGAATTTTACCTGGGTAAAATTCCCTTTGTCGAAGAAAGTATGGTCTGGGGCATCGATAGCGAAGATAATGGCGATACGCTTATTTGCGCCAGTATCAAACCAAATTCCGATGAACTGTCAATGATTCTTGGCAAGTCCTATACAGATGAGCAAGTGAACCATCTGATCTGGCAGGAAATTGATAAACTGAACGAGGAATTGCCTTATTATAAAAGAATTAAGAAGGCTGAGTTCAGAAAAGAAGAATTCGAAAAGACTACGGGCAAAAAAATAAAGCGATTTTCAGAAGCGAATAAACGACTTTAATATTTCTCGCATGCGCCCTCAAGGATTTGGCTTGACTTTTTATTGAAGTGTGGCGTTATTCTTGTGCCTCAAGCGCTATAAATCCTTTACATTCCCTTTATTATTGGTATAATGAAATAGGTTTATTGCTTGTGTATAGCAATAAAAGTCTGTTTGGTCAAAATAAATAAGAGCTAAATTTAAGGAGGAGAAGGAATGAAAAAGATTTCATTATTGCTTGTTGTCGTTTTACTGGTAGCAGTATTTGCGACAGGATGCGGCGGAACCAAAGAGGCAGCAACAGACAAAGTCATTAAAATTGGTGTGTTTGAACCGCTAACTGGCGAAAACGGCGGCGGCGGAAAGCAGGAAGTTGACGGCATGACCTATGCCAATACTGTAAAGCCAACGGCTACCATCAATGGAGAAGAGTACAAAATCGAATTAGTTGTTTCAGACAACCAGTCCGATAAGACAGTTGCTGTAACTGCTGCAAATTACCTGATTGACCAGGGAGTTGTCGCTGTCCTAGGATCTTATGGTTCAGGGGTCTCAATTGCAGCCGGAGAAGTATTTGCAGGGGCAAAGATACCTGCAATGGCTGCTTCAGCTACAAATCCTCAGGTCACAAATACAAATGACTGGTACTATAGAGTCTGCTTCCTGGATCCTTTCCAGGGCACAGTTGTTGCCAACTATGCTGTACAGAACGGCGCTAAAACAGCTGCTGTTATTACCCAGCTTGGTGATGACTATTCAACAGGTCTTGGCAATTTCTTCATGGATGCATTCAAAAAATTGACAAACAATGAAGATTCCATAGTAGCAACCCAGACATTCCAGCAGAATCAGGCAGACTTTAATGCCATTCTTCAGAATGTAAAAGCTGCCAATCCTGATGTGCTCTTTGCACCATCCTCAATCACTACCGCACCGCTGATCATCAAACAGGCAAGAGCGCTGGGAATCACCTGCCCAATCATGGGTGGAGATACTTGGGAAAATGTCAGCATAATTGAGAATGCAGGCAAAGATGCCGAAGGTATCATTCTGTCCACATTCTTTGATGCCGGTCTTGCTGACAGCAGCAAGGTAGCAAAAGATTTTGTAGATGGTTTCTCAAAAGCATATTACACACCTGTTCCGGCAGTCTCAGCACTTGGCTATGATGCTTATATGGTCATGATCGATGCTATTGAAAGAGCTGGAGCAACCGATGGCCCATCCATCCAGGCTGCGCTTAATGCAACCAATGGATTTGAAGGCGTTACAGGTTCCATCACATTTGACAAATTTGGAGATGCACAGAAGAACATGGCTGTCATAAAGACGGTTAAAGACGGTCAATTTGTATTTGTTAAAGCCGTAACGATCAAGTAGTAAAATTCGAAAAAATCACTTTATAGGGCAGGAGGGGGATCCTTCTCCTGCCTTGTTTATTGTAAAACGGCATCTTGGGAACAGACTCAAATATGTAACATTGGAGATAATTATGGACGCTTCAACTTTCTTTCAAAATTGTGTAACAGGCATTTCGCTGGGATCGGCCTATGCCCTGATTGCTATAGGGTACACGATGGTGTACGGCATACTGAGATTGATTAATTTCGCCCACGGTGACATCTTTATGATGGCGGGGTATTTCACCATTTTTGCAATTGTGGATTTTCATATGCCATGGTACATTGCAATTATTTTCGTCATTATTGCGACGGTTTTACTGGGCGTTGCTATAGAAAGAGCGGCCTATAAACCCCTTAGAGAGTCCCCCCGCATGTCCATCATGATTTCGGCAATCGGGGTATCTTTTTTACTTGAAAATTCTGCTACTTACCTTTTTAGCGGCTTACCCAGAGCATTTCCGGAGCTGGGATTTCTTCAGAAGGTTTACCATATCGGTGATATTTCAGCGCCGATCGTTACTTTTATTACACCGGTAGTGACAATCGTGATTTTGATAGCGCTGATTTATCTTGTCAATCATACGAAGACTGGCATGGCAATGAGAGCAGCTTCAAAAGATTTTGAAGCCGCAAAACTTATGGGAATAGAAATCAACCATATCATTACGATCACTTTTGTCATCGGTTGTTCATTGGCTGCCATAAGTGCAATCCTTTATTTCTCACCTCGCCCGATGGTCTATCCGTTCAGCGGACTGATGCCCGGACTGAAATGCTTCGTCGCTGCTGTCATTGGCGGCATAGGCAACATACCGGGAGCAGTAGTAGGTGGTTTTATCATAGGTATTGCTGAGACCTTCCTGGTCGCTTCATTCCCGTCATTATCGGGATACAGCGATGCATTCACTTTTGTATTGTTAATAATCATGTTGCTCTTCAGACCGACGGGACTCCTCGGTGAGAAGATCGCAGAGAAAGTGTGATGCCGATGGAATTTATAAATAAAAAGCTTAATAAATCAACAAAGTTGATTCTTACTCTATTGCTGGTACTTGCTTGTATTATTCTGACTTACATGCTGGATAAGGGGATTATCGGAACATCTTATACGGTTCGAATTGTGAGGATCGCTGTGATCTACTCGCTTATCGGTGTATCCATGAATCTGGTCAACGGATTTACTGGTGTATTTTCACTTGGTCAAGCAGGTTTCATGGCAATCGGGGCGTATTGTGTGGGTATCTTTACAATACCTGTGGATGCCAGGGCTAATGTTTATTATCTTGAACCAATCAGTGACAAAATCGCAGGGTTCGTATTGCCCTTTGGCGTAGCTTTACTGATGGGTGGTCTGCTGGCGGCACTTTTTGCTGCGCTGATCGGAGCTCCGATATTGAAACTGAAAAGTGATTATTTGGCTATAGCCACCCTCGGCTTTTCTGAAATCATAAGAGCAGTGATTGCCAACGAACAAATGTGGCCAATCACTAATGGATCCCTGGGACTAAAGAGTATACCGGGATTTACTACGCTATTTGCGCCTGTTCTTATCTCAGCGGCGGGCATTACCCTGATGGTACTGCTGATCAACTCCTCTTACGGGAGGGCTTTTAAAGCCATACGAGAAGACGAAACGGCGGCGGAATCCATGGGGATCAATTTATTTAAACACAAAGAATTATCCTTTGTCGTTTCCGCATTTTTCGCCGGTATCGGCGGAGGCCTTTTGGCAACTCACCTTACCGCTATAGACTCAAATCAATTTAAGATTGCCGTTACCTATGAGCTTCTGCTGATTATTGTTCTTGGCGGCCTCGGCAGTGTAACGGGTACCGTGATATCCGCATTTATGATTTCATTTGGAAAAGAGTACCTCAGGTTTTTTGACGCCGCCCAATCTATTGGGGGCTGGCAAATTCCGATTTTCCGTCCCGGCCTTCGTATGGTCATATTCAGTCTGCTTCTTATGGCCGTCGTGCTTTTCTGGAGAAGAGGCCTGATGGGGCGAAAAGAGTTTTCCTGGGATGGCATCTATAATTTCTTCAGAAAATGGCCATGGCGTTTTAAAAAGCTCATGCGTGGAGATTACAAAACCGAAGCTAAAACAAAGAGGAAAAGCATTGCCGCTGGGAAAGCTATAGACAGTGCTGCATCAAAGTCCAAAAGAGCCGGCAGAAAAGCTGACAAAACTGCAGACAGAGAAAAAAAGAAGGAGGTGAAAGCCGATGCAGAATAATGCAGAAGCAAAGCCAAACGTCCTTCGTGTCACTGACGCCACGATGCAGTTCGGCGGAGTTGTCGCTTTGAACAACTTAAACCTCGAGGTCAATAAAAACGAGATCATCGGACTGATCGGTCCTAACGGCGCCGGTAAAACGACAGCATTCAATGTGATCACCGGTGTTTACCCACCGACAAACGGCGCTATTTATTTGAATGAACATATGATCATAAGCAATCACCCCCAGGGCAAGATGAAGACGCTTTATGCAGGGGAGAACAATGGAAAGCATAATGAAGTGAAGGTGCTTACGCCGGACAGGATCACAAAACAAGGCGTGGCCCGGACATTTCAGAACATAAGGCTTTTCAAGGAGCTGACGGTCTATGAAAACGTACTGATTGCGCAACATGTTAAACTCAAAGCAAATGTACTAGAAGCAACGCTGAAACTGAATTATAAGGAAGAGCGCGTGATGCACCTGGAGACCTTGAGACTCCTTGAAATCCTAGGGCTGATCGACGTGAAGGACTACGTATCCACATCACTGCCTTATGGCAAGCAGAGACATCTAGAAATAGCCAGAGCACTGGCAACAAATCCACAGCTTCTGCTTCTCGATGAACCTGCCGCCGGCATGAATCCACAGGAATCGGATGAGCTGATGCACTTTGTCGGGCGAATCAGAAATGACTTCGATTTGTCGATTTTGATGATTGAGCATCATATGCAGGTGATCATGGGGATATGCGATCGTATTTATGTTTTGGACTACGGCTCGCTTATAGCAGATGGCACTCCAGCAGAAATACAAAAAAATCCAAAAGTCATTAAAGCGTACTTGGGGGTGGAAGAATAATGCTGAAAATTGAAAATTTGCACATACATTATGGCGGTATCCATGCTCTCAGAGGAGTAAGCCTTGATGTGCCGGATGGACAGATCATCTCACTGATTGGCGCTAACGGTGCTGGCAAGAGTACCACGCTGAAGGCGATTATGAGCCTTATTCCAATGACCGATGGTCGGGTGTCTTTCGATGGTACTGATATTACAAGGATGCAGACAAGGGATATAGTCCGTGAGGGCGTGGTGCTATGTCCTGAAGGCCGCCGCGTTTTTCCGGATTTAACGATTGCAGAGAATTTGACTATGGGAGCTTATCTGCGCAAAGATAAAGAGTCCATTGCCAAAGATACAAAATGGGTTTACGACTTGTTTCCAAGGCTGCTTGAACGCAAGTGGCAGCTGGCTGGCACCCTGTCAGGGGGAGAGCAACAGATGCTTGCCGTCGGTAGAGCACTAATGAGCAAGCCCAAACTTCTCATGATGGATGAACCGTCATTGGGATTAGCGCCGATTATCATAAAAAATATTTTTGAGATTATCAAGGAAATTAATCAATCCGGTGTCAATATACTGCTTATTGAGCAGAACGCCAAAGCTGCCCTTGAAATCTCTCATTATGGCTATGTCGTGGAGACTGGGACTATTGTCCTCTGCGGCCCGGGAAAAGAGCTTTTGACTAATGATCAGGTCAGAAAAGCCTATTTGGGCGAATAAAATGGCGCTTAGGAGAATTTGAAAGCACTTATATAAAAGAGTACAAGAGATAAAAGTGTACAAGAGATAAAAGAGTACAAGAGATAAAAGTGTACAAGAGATAAAAGAGGATGATTTAGAAAAGAGGACAATTTAGTGAAAAAAAGAATTCTTGGCGGCATCAGTCTCATCCTCATCACATTGATGATGACAGGCTGTACCACTTATGATAACTTTATAGCCAGCGTACAGAAGGATAAGACTGAAGAGACGATAAGGATAGGCATATTTGAGCCACTGTCAGGTCCGGATTATGCTTTTGGACAACTCGAGCTAAGAGGTATAGAATTAGCACAAGGCATTTATCCGAAAGTGCTTGGCAAGACGGTAGAACTAATAAAAGAAGATAACAGATCTGATCCGGATTATGCAAAAGTAGCCGCAAGCAACCTGGTTAAGAAACGGGTGGCATTGGTACTGGGCAGTTATGGCAGTTCGAATTCCATGATAGGCGGCGTTATTTTCGAAAAAGCTAAAATACCAGCCATAGGAATTACGTGTACCAATCCTTTGGTCACCAGCATCAACTCCTATTACTTTCGCGTCTGCTTCGTTGAGACCTTTCAAGGTATTGCCATGGCAAAATATGCAGTCAACGATCTAGGGGCAAAAAAGGCGGCAATCATACAGGATAGCGACAGCGATTTCTCGGTAACCGTGGCCCAGGTATTTGCAGATAAGTTTGTGAGTCTTACCGCAGATGAAGCCTCGATAGTGAGTACGACGAAATATAGTGAAGGCGACAGAAATTTCACCAATCAATTGAAAGCTATTAAGACTGAAGCTCCGGACGTGATCTTTCTTCCTGGAAATCCTTATGATGCTGGACTAATTATAAGCCAGGCAAGGGAAGCAGGAATAAACGCCGTATTTCTGGGTATCAACAGCTGGGAAGACGAAACTCTCATAGAAATCGGGAAAGCTGCCGCAGATGGCGCAACTTTTAGTACACTCTTTGATCCGTCAGTCATTCTGACAAAGGAGACAAAGGTATTTTTGGACGCCTATAAAACCAAATATGGCAAAGATGCGGTGCCAACTAAAGAAGAAGCTTTGGGATTTGACGCCTATCTGGTGGCTATAGATGGAATCACAAGAGCAGGCACGGCCCTTGATGGGGAAATGCTGATGAAAACGCTTTTAAATACAAATCAGCTGCCGGCAGCTACCGGTGACATCACATTCGATCCGAATAAAGATGCCATCAAGCCAGTAATCATTAAAACAATTCAAAATGGTGAATTTGTTTATAAAACCACAACTGTACCCGTATGGGAATAAAGGAGAAAAAATGGAAGATAACATTAAAGCAGGAATTGAAAAAATAAGACCCTTTCTTCAGCGCGATGGCGGCGATGTAGAATTTGTAGAGTATACAGCGGATGGCATTGTCAAGGTCAAGCTTCAAGGGGCCTGCAAAGGGTGCCCTGGCGCTCAAATGACGCTTAAAATGGTCATTGAAAGACTGTTAAAAGAGCAGTACCCTGAAGTAAAAGGCGTTGAGGCTGTTTAGATAAGAGAGTAGCATGAATGGAGTAATGGTTTTACATGAAAAGAACAATTGTAGGCATAATTTTATCAGGCTACGTATTGGCGGCGGGATTCTTTTTCCCGCCTGTTAATTATGATACAGCTGTTGCGCCGGAGCCACCCATTCCGGTGGTTGAAGAGGCGGTAGATCTCTCTATTTCATGTGTGGGAGACATCATGGTGCATTCCCCTCAGTATATAGCTCAATACGTCAAGGCAACGGATTCTTACAGTTTTACAGATAATTTTCAGTATGTCAAATCTGACATTGCAGAAGCGGATTTGGCTTTATGCAATCTAGAAACCGTCCTTGCAGGCGGAAGACTATCTGGATATCCCAGCTTCAACGCGCCTGACAGTTTGGCGGGAGACCTCAAGGCAACTGGATTCGACGTGGCTATAATGGCCAATAATCATATTCTGGATCAGGGAACCAAAGGTTTAATAAGAACCATAGATATTATTAGAGCTACTGGGCTTAAAACCTCCGGTTCCCAAAAGTCAGGAGAAAAGTCCTACACCCTTTACACGGTGAACAACATTAATGTTGGCATTATATCTTATACTTATGAAACAACAGGTTCTAATGGCAAGCGGTCACTGAATGGCAACACCATGCCTGCTGATGCTTTTCCACTCATTAATTCCTTCAGTTATAACAATATGACTAATGACCTGGCCAGGATCAAGGCGTCCATAAGCGAAGCCAGGCTAGCCGGTGCTGAAGTGATTGTCTGCTATCTGCATTGGGGAGAAGAGTACCAAAGAGAGCCGAACAAATGGCAAAAATCCATGGCAAAATCCGTGGCAGACATGGGCGTAGATGTGATCTTTGCTTCCCACCCGCATGTGCTTCAGCCCGCTGAAAAACTGGTTAATGCACAAACAGGAAAAGAAACAGCCGTCTTTTATTCTATGGGAAATTTCATTTCCAATCAGAGAACGGAGACTTTAGATAATAGATATACCGAGCAGGGTGTCATCGCCGAAGTCAATCTTTCGATTATGAAGAGCACAGGAAAGATTTCTGGCTTGACCATGGCTGTCCAGCCAGTTTGGGTGGATAGGTACAAAACAACTAAGATGAACTATGCCATCATTCCTCTGGATTCAGCATTATCCACAAATCCAGGCCTGGCTGCATCTGGACATGTGTCAAGAGCTAAGCAGGCCCTTGCGGACGCCATAAAACTATTTGGACCCAGCTATATCAAGGTTGACTAGGTTATTAAACGCGTATCGATATAAGAGAGGACGAAAGCGATGAATTATATGGAACTCATTGATGGTTATAGAGATGACATGATTAAAATGCTGCAGGAGAGAT
>JANYJS010000116.1 GCA_025361765.1 Bacillota bacterium | reverse complement strand
ATTTAATCGAAGGCGTTTTTAGGATTATTCTTTTTGTGGGGTACATTCTTTTAATTTCCAGGATGAAGGATATCCGCAGGGTTTTTGAATTTCATGGGGCTGAGCATAAAACGATTCATTGTTACGAAAACGGCTTAGAGCTGACACCGGAAAACTGCAGGCAGTTTGAACCGCTCCATCCCAGATGTGGAACCAGTTTTCTCATGTTCGTCATGGTCATCAGTCTGCTGTTATTTTCCTTGCTGGGCTGGCCGGATCTGGTCTTTCGCATAGGCTCCAGACTTCTTCTGATTCCAGTCATTGCGGGGCTGTCCTACGAACTGCTCAGGTGGGCAGGGCGCAGCACTTCCTGGGTGGTCAAGCTATTGAGTCTGCCGGGCCTTGCTCTTCAAAAGCTCACCACTAGAGAGCCGGATGATCAGCAGCTTGAGCTTGCTATTGTGGCCATGAAAGCGGTTCTAAATACAGAGACCGGCTCTGAGGCATACGGCACTTTCGAGCTTGCCGCCGGACAAAAGGAAATCTGGCCAATTTCGGCCGAAATATAGGAGCTGATAATATGTCACTAATCATAAAGGATATGGTCAACATGGCGACAAAGAGGCTTGAAGCCTCGGGCTGCCTCACGCCAAAGCTGGATGCAGAAATATTGCTGCTTTACTACATGGGAACGGATCGCAGCTTTCTGTTTGCCCACTTTGGAGATTCCATGGATGACAAACGCTGTGAGGCTTATTTCGAGCTCGTGGATGAGCGGGCTACAGGAAAACCCCTTCAATATATCACAGGACGCCAGGAATTTATGGGCATCAGTTTTTTTGTCAGTGATTCCGTTTTAATTCCAAGGCAGGATACGGAAGCGCTTGTTGAAGAGGTCATTAAAATCGCCAACGAAAATCATAAAACCCTTGGCACTCTCAATATTTTGGATTTATGCTGCGGCAGCGGCGCGATTGGCGTGAGCCTCGCCTATTATTTGACCAAGGTCAAACTGGTGGCCACGGACATCAGTACAAAAGCCCTCTCCGTAGCGGCCAAGAATGCGGCCGATTATAGAGTGTCCGGGAAAATAAAATTTATTCTGGGGGATTTGTTCGCGCCATTAAAAACCGGGGCCTTTGGCAAGAGACACTTTGATATGATCGTATCAAACCCACCCTACATAAAGTCCGACGTCCTGCCAACGTTGCAACGGGAAATCACAGAGTATGAGCCCCTAATAGCCCTAGACGGGGGAAAGGATGGACTGGATTTTTATAGAAAAATCGTCGCAGAAGCCCCGGCCCATCTTAAAAAGCATGGCTGGCTGCTCCTTGAAATAGGCTATGATCAGGCTCAGGATCTGTGCGAACTCATAACAGCCGACGGCCGCTATGGTGACGTCGAGATCATCAAGGACCTGGCTGGCCTGGACAGAATTGTCAAAACAAGGCGCAAAAAATAATACTTGCTCCGGCAAGAAACCTATGCTAGTATGTAATAGCTATCGAGCAGATACTTCGGTAAATCATCAGATAGCACCATGAATGGGAAAGAGGTGTACATTATGAAAGAAGGAATCCATCCGGCTTATAAAGTCTGCAAAGTGACATGTGCATGTGGAAATGCATTTGAAACCAAGTCATTGAAAGATGAGATGCGGCTTGACGTTTGCTCTGCCTGTCATCCGTTTTTTACAGGACAGCAAAAATTCATCAATCGCGGCGGACGTGTCGAAAAATTCAAGAAAAAGTTCAATATGGAGTAAAAACAAAAAACCGGAGATATACATCCGGTTTTTTTATGGGAAAATCTATGCCTTACCCGAATTATATGGTACAATATTCGGGACTAAATATAAGACAATTAAAAAATGTGGGAGTTGAAAAACAATGTACGATAAGCTGGATTTTATACAAGCTAAATACGACGAATTGAGCCTGAAAGTTTCAGACCCTGAGGTCATCGGCAATCAGGTGGAATTTCAAAAATATATTAAGGATATGTCCGATATGGAGCCTATTGTCAATAAATACAGGCAGTATAGGAAGGCTTCCGACGATCTTGCCGGCATAAGGGAAATGCTGGGAGACAGTGGCAATGACGAAGAATTCAGGGATATGCTCAAGATTGAATACAGTGAACTTGAAAAGAGTGTGGAGACTTTGGGTGCGGAGCTGCAAATTCTGCTTCTGCCTAGAGACCCTAACGATGACAGGAACGTCATTCTCGAAATCAGAGCGGGCACCGGAGGTGAAGAGGCGGGGCTTTTTGGCGGCGATCTTTTGCGCATGTATATCAGATATGCGGAGCGCAGGGGCTGGAAAACTGAAATGATGGAATTAAATGACAACGGCATTGGCGCTGTCAAAGAAGCGGTCGTCCTTATTAAAGGAAAGGGCGCTTATTCCAGACTTAAATATGAGAGCGGCGTCCACCGTGTGCAGCGGGTGCCGGAGACCGAGTCCAGCGGCAGAATTCATACCTCGGCGGCGACAGTCGCAGTGCTTCCTGAAATCGACGAAGTCGAAGCAGATCTTAACGTCAATGACGTGCGAGTAGACGTATATCGTTCTTCCGGCAACGGCGGCCAAAGTGTCAATACGACTGACTCGGCAGTGAGACTGACTCATGTGCCCACAGGCCTTGTAGTCACTTGCCAGGATGAAAAATCTCAGCTTAAAAATAAGGACAAAGCGTTCAAGGTCTTAAGAGCCAAGCTTTACGACATGAAGCTTCAGGAGCAGAACAAGGAGGTGGCTGCAGAACGCAGGAGCCAAGTAGGCACCGGCGATCGAAGCGAGCGAATCCGAACCTATAATTTCCCGCAAAGCCGGGTGTCGGATCACAGAATCGGCGTTACACTCTACAAGCTGGATTATTTCCTGGATGGGGACATGGATGAAATCATTGATGGCTTGATTACGTCGGACCAGGCGGAAAAGATGCGCACATTTTAATTGATGGCGAAATTGCAGATTGTTTGAATAAGCATAATAAAGCGTGAATCTGAATAAAAGTTTATCAGGGTGAAAAAATGACGAAAATATGGGATGTTACAAGTTTAAATAAAGAAACCATCCTCGAATGCGAGGAGTTCGCTGACAACGACGCTTTTGAGCGAATTGAGGCGGCGCTGGTTCATGTTGATGCGGCGGCAGCTATTTTAGCACAGGGCGGCACGGTGGCTTTTCCGACGGAAACGGTCTACGGACTTGGCGCTAACGCGCTTGATGCAGCGGCGGTGGCTAAAATTTTTAAGGCTAAAGGCAGGCCTTCCGACAATCCGATTATTGTTCATATTGCTAAGGCCAGCGATATCACTCAGCTGACCACTAAGCTAACGCCGACCATTGTCAAGCTGATTGACGAATTTTGGCCCGGACCACTCACTCTGGTTCTACCAAAGACAGCTGCAGTACCTGATATCGTGACGGCGGGCCTCCAAACGGTAGGCATACGCATGCCCGATGATGCGGCGGCCCTTGAACTGATTAAAAGGGCAGGCTGTCCGGTAGCGGCGCCCAGCGCCAATATCTCAGGAAGGCCAAGCCCCACAAGAGCGAAGGATGTCCTTTCCGATTTAGACGGCAAAGTTGACGTGATTCTTATGGGTGGAGACTGCAGAGTCGGAATCGAGTCCACTGTGCTTGATATGTCCGGTGATGTTCCTACGATTCTGCGCCCAGGATTTATAACCAAAGAAGACATCAAGGAGCTTATTGGCGGCAGGGTCGAGATGGATCCCGGTATCACGGATTCTCTGGAAGCACCAAAGGCTCCGGGAATGAAATATACCCACTATGCGCCAAAAGCAACTATGACGGTTTTTGAAGGCAGACAAGAAAAAGTGATTTCTGAAATCGCTCGAATCAAGGCCTTAAATGAGGCCAACGGCATAAAGGTTGGCGTCATTATTTTCGAAGAAAAGGATTTTATCTTAGCCGCCAGCGAATTTTTTGCAAGATTGAGAGATCTTGATTCTGAAGAGGTTGATCTTATTTTGGCAGGAGCCATGAGCAAGAATGATTCGCTGGGTTTTGCTGTTATGAACAGGATGATGAAGGCAGCGGGCTACAATATTGTAAAAGTATAGGAGGGAATGGGAATGAGGATTGTACTGGGCAGTGACCATGGCGGGCTTGCACTTAAAGAGCAAGTCAAGGCGTATCTGGATGAAGAGAATTACGACTATCATGATATCGGCGTAGACATGGATGCATCCGTAGATTATCCCGTTTATGGCAGGCTTGCTGCAGAGGCTGTGGTTTCGGGCGAGTATGACAGGGGCATCGTTTTTTGCGGCACCGGAATCGGCATTTCCATTGCAGCCAACAAGGTTCATGGAATCAGATGCGGCCTTGTGACAAATGTCTATATGGCAGAAATGAGCAGGAAGCATAATAATTGCAATATGCTGGCCCTAGGCGGCAGAGTACTTGATGCAAAGACAGCAATCCAGCTGGTTGAAATTTTCCTGAATACGGATTTTGAAGGAGATAGACATCAGCGCAGGGTTGATATGCTGGACAATATGTAAATAAATTAATTGATATATTAACGCACTTTTGGAGGTAAGAACATGGGAAAACTACACATATTTGATCATCCGCTGATTCAACACAAACTCGCTATCATGAGGGACAAAAATACGAGCGTGAAGGATTTCAGAGACCTGGTAAAAGAAGTTTCAATGCTCATGGCTTATGAAGTCACCAGAGACCTTCCTCTCATGGATGTTGAAATTGAAACGCCAATCTGCAAAGCGCCTATGAAAATGCTTAAAGGGGAGGACATCGGCATCGTGCCCATTTTGAGAGCGGGTCTTGGTATGGTAGAGGGTATGCTTCAGCTGATTCCAAATGCCAAGGTTGGACATATCGGTCTTTTTAGGGATCCAATTACCAAGCTTCCTGTTGAATATTACTGCAAGCTGCCTTCAGATTTAGAAACAAGGCAATTGATTGTTGTTGATCCCATGCTGGCAACGGGAGGTTCCTCTGTTGCTGCGATAGACCTTATTAAGTCCAAAGGCGGAAGAAAAATCATGCTTATGAGCCTTATTGCAGCTCCGGAAGGAATTGAAGTGGTTCAAAAGGCCCATCCGGATGTGGATATTTATGTTGCGGCTAAAGACAGCCATTTGAACGATCATGCCTATATAGTACCGGGTCTTGGCGATGCCGGAGACAGACTTTACGGCACAAAATAAAGTATCAAACGGATTATGAATAAACTTAATGAAAGACAAACAGGCAACGAGCTGAAAAAGCTTACAGCGAGTGCCTTGGAGGACTAAATGGATAATGTATTTGATGTTTTAAAAGAAAGAGGCTTTCTAAAGCAGGCCACCCATGAAAAGGAGATTCGGGAGCTTCTTGGCAAAGAGAGGGTAAATTTTTACATAGGCTTTGATCCTACGGCAGACAGTCTGCATGTAGGCCATTTTATGCAAATTATCATCATGATGCATATGCAGAATTTTGGGCACAAGCCCATCGTTCTTATAGGTGGCGGTACTGGAATGGTGGGAGATCCTTCCGGCAGATCAGATATGCGAAAGCTTCTGACCAAGGAAGACGTCATAGACAACTGCAACAAATTCCAAAAGACTTTCACCAAGTTTCTTGATTTTTCTGATGGCAAGGCCATCACCGTCAACAATGCGGAGTGGCTGCTGGATTTGAATTATGTGAATTTCATCAGGGACATCGGCAGACACTTTTCAGTCAATAGAATGCTCACCGCTGAGTGTTTTAAACAAAGACTGGAGACTGGGCTGTCATTTCTGGAATTCAATTATATGCTCATGCAGTCTTATGACTTCCTTGAGCTTTATAAAAGGCATAACTGCAAAATGCAGTTTGGCGGAGACGACCAATGGTCAAATATCATTCACGGAGTGGATTTGGTCAGAAAAGAAACCGGGGCTCAGGTCTTCGGCATGACCTTCACGCTACTGACCAACAGTGAAGGAAAAAAGATGGGCAAAACCCAAAAGGGCGCCTTATGGCTGGATGCCGAGAAAACGTCTCCTTATGAATTCTATCAGTACTGGAGAAACGTTGAGGACGCGGACGTGAAGAATTGTCTGAGTCTTTTGACCTTCCTGCCTATGGACGAGGTGAATGAACTCGGGGCGCTAAAGGATTCTGACATCAACAAGGCAAAGGAAATTCTGGCCTATGAAGTCACCAGACTGGTTCACGGCGACGATGAAGCGGCCAAAGCCCAGGAAGCTGCAAGAGCCTTGTTCTCCGGCAGTGGAAGTTTTGAGGATGTGCCAAAGACCATGATGTCTGCTGCTGAATTTGAAAGCGATGGCATGAACGTGGTTTCTCTGATGACGACTGTAAAGCTCGTGCCCAGCAGGAGCGAAGGTTTTAGAACCATTGAACAGGGCGGCCTGACTATCGATGATGTCAAGATCACCAATCCAAAGTTGATGATTACCCTTGATCAGTTCTCTGAGGGCAAAATCCTTTTAAAAAAGGGCAAGAAAACTTATCATATGGTTGAAATCGGTTAGGCCACGCCCGAAAACGATCGAGGCGAGGCCGGCAAGAGCTATTCAGACCTAATTTAGACCTGGTTAAGAGCTGATTTCGAGCTGATTTCGACCAAAAGGCATGATTTTATGCTTGACACACCAGGTAACGCTAGTTATAATTGATATGCTATGTATGGAAGAATCCGTTAGCCCCGGATTTTTGCATTTATATAAAACGAAGATTGCAGGGAATTGTGGAATCCCTTGCCTAAACAAAATATTGGGAGGTCATTTACATGAAATGTTTCATTGCAAAACCTCTGGAAGTTGTAAGAGAATGGTATGTTATTGATGCAGAGGGAAAAACTCTCGGCAGAATGGCTACAGAAGTCGCTTCAATTCTAAGAGGCAAAAGAAAACCGATTTATACGCCCCATGTTGATACGGGGGATTACGTCATCATCATTAATTCCGAGAAGGTTGATGTCACAGGCAAAAAAAGAACCGACAAAATGTATAAGCATCATACTGGGTATCCAGGTGGACTTAGAGAGATCTCCTTCGAAAAATTACAGGCTAAAAGGCCTGAAGAGATTATCAGACATGCGGTCAAAGGCATGATGCCTAAAGGTAAGCTGGGCAGGCAGATGTTTAAAAAACTTAGGGTTGTTGTGGGCGCAGAGCATAAGCACGAAGCACAGACACCAAAAGTTTGGAATTTCTAGGAGAGGGGAGGAATCATAAATGGCAAAGATGCAATATTATGGAACTGGCAGAAGAAAATCATCCGTTGCGCGCGTTAGATTAATCCCTGGTAAAGGCACTGTTACAATCAACAAAAAAGATCTTAAAGACTACTTTGGAATGGAAATTCTGAAGAGAGAAGTCATGAGACCTTTTGGCATTGCTGGCGCTGAAGGCAAATTTGATGTCATCGCTACTGTTACAGGCGGCGGATTCACCGGACAGGCCGGAGCTTTAAGACATGGTATTTCAAGAGCGCTGATCAAATCAGACATTGAAATGCGTCCAGCCCTTAAAAAGGCAGGATTCTTGACTAGAGACTCCAGAATGAAGGAAAGAAAAAAATACGGACTCAAAAAGGCGAGAAAAGCATCGCAGTTCTCAAAACGTTAATCAATCAAGCGGCCGTACATCGGCCGCTTTTTTATCACATCCGCGAAGAACAGAAAAAAGGGATTGCTATGGAATTCGAAGTGCAGGCTAAACGCGACAAAAAAATTGGTTATGTTTATATCGTCATAGCCTCTAGCTGCTACGCCATGATTGGTATTTTCGGCAAGTTGGTTCTCAACGCTGGGTTTTCAGCATTTGAGCTACTGTTTTATCAGTACGTCGTTATGACCATTCTGATAGGTGGCTTCCTTTTGATTAAAAGTCCAAGGGATCTTCGAATCTCAAAGCAAATGCTCATATTTTTGCTCATCCAGGGTGTGGTTGGAACTACCGGAACCTCGGTTCTCTATTACCTTGCAATAGAAAAAATCAATGTGGGCATGGCCTCAATGCTGCTTTTTACCTATCCCATTTTCGTCAATTTGTTTTTTATTTTCTCTGGCATCAGAAAAATAAATCTGGGCAGCAAAATCGCTCTAGCATCAGCCTTTGTCGGAAGCTGCCTTGTGCTCAATATTTTTACGACGGGCATTGCTGGAATGTCAGTTGCTGGGATTGTTCTTGGTATTTTATCAAGTTTCTGTTATGCTTTTTTTAACGTCTTTGCAGATTTGAAGCTTAATACCTTAAAGCCGATTGTAATCAGTTTCTACACCTCTTTGACAACATTAATCATTGGAGGGGTCTTAGCACCAGGTGCGCTGCCTCATTTCGCAGATATAACGGGACTTGCTTCCGGTTTGGGGCTAACGCCGGAACTCCTTACAATGCTCGGTTATCTGGCCATGCTGGCTTTAATTTGCGGTGTACTGCCAACGATTCTGATGTATGAGGGCATTGCTCGTATTGGGGCTGACAAGGCGTCGGTATTGGCCTCAAGTGAACTCCCGCTAACCGTCATTTTTGCCTATTTTGTTTTGGGTGAGCAAATGGTTCTTATACAGATACTCGGTATAGTTCTCATTGTAGTAGCATTGCTGATGCTGCACAGGTCTGATCAAGGAGGAAATCATTATGAAATCAAATAGAGAAGTATCCATATGCCAAATCATGCTGCCATCTCAGGCCAACATGGCGGGAAATGTTCACGGTGGAGAAATCATGAAAATGATGGACAGCGCAGCCGGAGCCGTCGCCATTAAGTATGCACGATGCAACGTGGTTACAGCGAGAGTGGACGAGCTGCAGTTCTTAAAGCCGGTTCTCTTAGGCTCTCTCGTAACCTGTACGGCAACCATAGTTTATGTTGGAAATACGACCATGGAAGTCGTGGTCTGCACCGAGGTCGAAGATCTGGAGTCGGATATTGGTCCGGAAGTTGCGCTGACGGCATATTTCACCATGGTCGCCCTGGATAAGTCGGGTAAGCCAAGAAAGCTGACACCTTTTGAGCCAGTCACAGCAGAAGATCAATTGCTGTTTGCAGAGGCTATCGAGCGCCGGGCTCTCTACAAAAAAAGGCTTAAATAGACAGGTTGATTTGATTTGTAAAAAACCCAAGCCAGGAATTTGATCAGAGGCCATACCGGGCTTAAAAAAATGCCTGCTATTTAAAAATTTGTAGTGGCATTCGTGCCCAATATAGGTTAGAATAAAATTCGGACATCAAACAGACCGATCAGCCTTCACGTGGGGGGTTAGCTCAGCTGGGAGAGCGCTTGGCTGGCAGCCAAGAGGTCAGGGGTTCGATCCCCCTATTCTCCACCAATGCTTGAAAAACTCCCGTAGGACTTTGTTGCTGCGGATGTAAATTGCTCGTTATGTATATCT
>JANYJS010000104.1 GCA_025361765.1 Bacillota bacterium | reverse complement strand
TTTTAATTATCAATTATTGATACGGTAAATTTAAAAATTCAGTCAAAAATCATTGGCATAGTCTATTAAAATCTTGAAAGATGGTTGATGTAGAAAATGAATAAGCAGTTTGATACAATGATGCAGCCTTTAAAACAATTTTGGAGCAATACGTCACCGGCAGCTAAAAAGCTTATGGCCATGGTGATTGTGGTTCTTTTAATCGTAGCCCTATCGGGAAGTCTATTTTTGAACAATAAAAATTACGTCATCATTTTCGACCAGCTGACGTCTTCCGAGTCTACGGAAATTTTGGCTCAGCTTCAGACTATGGATGTCAGTGTAAAAGTCGATAAGAACAACGCCATACTGGTTCCGGCTAAAGATGAATCGCGAATCAGAATGGCCCTGGCGACTCAAGGCTATCCCAAAAGCGGCCTCAGCTATTATCTCATTGAACAGGGCAGCGGCATGCTCAGCACTGATTATGACCGTAAAGTCTATGCCAACATCCAGCTCCAGGAGCGTATAGCCGCCAGTATCAAAACTCTCGATGGTGTAAAAGATGCCATCGTCACTATTACCATACCTACTGACAATGTTTTTTATCTTCAGGAAAACAGCGAACCAGCAAGCGCTTCAGTCATCATTCATATGATCCGGGGCAATATACTCACCGAAAGCCAAGTGGTGGGCATACAGAATCTTGTTGCTAAATCTGTTGCTGGCTTATCAAAAGACAATATCGCCATCTCAGATGGCCAGGGAACCGACCTGGTCGATACTTCCGTCGGCAGCAGCAATCCGGATTTTCTCAAAGTGTCTCTCACAAAAGAGATTGAAGCGGAGATCCGAAACAAGGTGCTGTCTGTCCTTGAAGGCCCATATGACAGAAGCAAGATTAGAGTTTCAGTTTCGGCAACCATTGACACCAACAATCTCATCACAGAACAAACCACCTATACGCCTGCTGCGGCAGGGACAAATACCGGCGTGGCGAGCTCCACGACTTCAAACTCCGAGACCAGCGGTTCTAATACAGCTGGTGGGGTTGCTGGAACCAGCTCCAATGCTTTGCCTACTTATGCATCGACGACCAGCGGTGCTGGGGTCGGAGCCTATAGCAGCACATCGACAAATTCCACCTATCAGGTGAGTCAATCTAAAGCCCAGACTGAAAAGGTCGGCCCGATTATCGAAGCCATCTCCATAGGAATTGCTGTAGACAAAGCATCTTTCGGACCTGGCGAGCAGCAAAGCATCACACAGTTAGTTGCTTTTGCAACCGGCGTTGATCCTGCCATGGTTTCCGTCCAGAATTTCGCCTTCTTTCAAAGTGACGCCGTAGTTGTGCCTCCTGAAGTCGCAGTGAAGGATAATATGCAGCTCATCATACTTGCCGGCGGCGGCGCGGGACTTCTGATTCTCATCATCATCATTGTCTTGATTGTCCTGAAGAGCAGAGGCAAAAAGTCTAAAAAGAGGATGCCTGCTACAAAAGAGGAGTCCCTGGACGAGCTTTTCGGAGAGGTCAAAGCGGAACAAGTCAGACATATTCCACCTAAAAACGATGCACGAAAACAGGAAATTCAGGATTTCTCTAAAGCCAACCCGGAAATAGCGGCACAACTCATTAAAACCTGGCTTCGAACTGAACAGGATTAGAGGGATAAGACAGCATGAACAACAATAGCAGATTGACGCCGAGACAGAAAGCCGCACAAATCATCATTTCGCTCGGCGCGGATGCGGCTTCGGGCATATATAAGCATCTTCAAGAGGACGAAATCGAAAAAATCACTTATGAAGTGACCCGGCAGCAGGGAATGGCTCCGGAAATCACCGATGAAGTGGTGGATGAGTTTTTCGGCCTCTGTGTGGCCCAAAAGGTCTATACGGAAGGCGGCATCATGTACGCCAAAAACGTGCTGGAAAAAGCCTTTGGCACTCAGTCCGCGACGGCGCTCCTTGAGAGAGTCACTAAATCTTTAAGGACAAAAGCCTTTGAGTTCATTCGCAAAGCGGATTATAAAAACCTGATGAACATCATCGCCAATGAGCATCCCCAGACCATCGCGCTGATTTTGGCTTATGCAAGGGCAGACCAGGCTTCATCCATCATCTCGGAGCTGCCAAAAGAACTTAGCATCGATGTGGTTGAACGCATTGCCAGAATGGATAGAACTTCCCCGGAAGTCATCAAGCATGTTGAAACCATACTTGAGAGAAAATTTGAATCCATTGTTTCCTATGATCTTTTGGAAATCGGCGGCATCAACTATATTGCTGAGATTATGAACAGCATTGACCGCAGCACGGAGAAGCATATTTTCGATGAACTCAACCGAAATGATCCTAAGCTGGCTGAAGAGATTCGCAAGCGCATGTTTGTCTTTGAAGACATCACCATACTGGATTCACTGGCCATACAAAGATTCCTCAAAGAGGTCGAAACCAAGGAAATGTCCATCGCTCTTAAGGGGGCCAATAAAGACGTTTCAGGAATCATCTTTGAAAACATGTCCCAGCGTATGGCTGAAACTATCAAAAGCGAGATGGAATATCTCCATAATGTCAGAGTCCGCGACGTTGAGGATGCCCAGCAGAAAATCGTGGCAATCATCAGAAGACTCGAGGAAGAGGGAGAAATTATCATAAGCAAAGGCGGAAAGGATGAGATCATTGTCTAGTATCGTAAAGGCAGAATCGCTCACAACCGGCTCTGGCAAAAAAGAATCGGCTGAAGATCAAAATTACAACAGATATTTTAGCCCGGGCAAGAGCAATCCTAAGGATGAATCTCACCAGGAAATGATTCTTCAGGCGATCAGGAAGTCCAGACATATAGACAGTGAAGCCAGCAGAAGGGCTGAGACCATCATTGAGGCAGCGACCGAGGCTGGCGAACAGATTAAACTTGAAGCGGAGAAAAGGGGATTTGCTGAAGGTCTTGAAAAAGGCATAGTAGAAGGCAAAAAAACCGCTGAAAGAAGAGCGGAAGCTGCCATTTCAGACCTTCGTGCCATCGCGGCCGCCTTCAAGGAAGATCAAAAAAGACAGGAAGAAAGCCAGCAGGATGAGATTATCGCCCTCTCTCTTGAGATTGCAAAGAAAATCATGAAACAGCAGATTGAGGTTCAGGAAAATGCCATCGTTAAAATGCTGGAGGATGTCATTCATGAAAACAGAGGGGAATCCAGCATCAAGATCTTTTTATCAGAGTACAGCAAAAGTTTGGATTTCAGGGTAGACAAAGACCTGACGGAGAAAATCAGAAATATGGCTAAAAACATCAGTGTCACTGTGGTAAAGGATGAAGACATCCTTATGGTGGAGACGTCAAGCGGTATCGTGGATATCAACATTATGGCACAACTGGGGCACATTGAAGACGCCATTAAAAGCACCTTATAAAGCAAGCCTTAGAGCATAAAAAACACAGCATAAAAAGCACACACTAACCGGTTACAGCAAGAAGGAGCCACAGCCATGAATCTTGATCACTGCACAAAAGCCATTCAAGAAGTTGAGACTTATAGGTACTTTGGCAAGATTGACAAGGTCATCGGCATGATGATTGAATCTGCTGGCCCTCGCTGCAAGATTGGGGATTTGTGCAAAATATACCACAGACGGTTTGAAAGCTTTATTTTGGCCGAGGTCGTTGGTTTTAGAGAAAATAAGGTTCTGCTCATGCCCTATGAGGAGCCGGAAGGTATTAGGGCTGGAAATTTGGTCGAGAGCACTCACTCGGCTTTGAAAATTAATGTATCAGAACAGCTGATTGGCAGGGTCATCAGCGCCACCGGGGAACCCCTGGATGGCAAGGGGCCAATCATCTCAAGCTATCAGTACGAGGTTCAAAACATTTGTACAAATCCCATGACAAGGCCTAGAATCAGCGAAACGTTGGAGTTCGGCATCAAAGCCATCGATGGACTCCTGACCATAGGCAAAGGACAAAGAATGGGTATATTTTCTGGAAGCGGCGTTGGGAAAAGTACACTTATGGGCATGATAGCAAGAAATGTCAAGTCGGATATCAACGTGATCGCCCTGGTCGGAGAACGAGGCAGGGAAGTTCGCGAATTTATAGAAAAAGATCTTGGGGAGAAAGGCATGGAACGTTCCGTAGTGGTGGTTGCCACATCAGACCAGCCCCCCATGCTCCGTATGAAGTGCGCCCTTGCGGCTACCACTATTGCCGAATATTTCAGGGACGAAGGCAAGGATGTACTGCTCATGATGGACTCTCTCACAAGATTCGCCATGGCCCAAAGAGAGATTGGTCTGGCCAGCGGAGAACCGCCGGTTGCAAGAGGGTACACGCCTTCCATTTACTCGCTTCTGCCAAAACTGTTGGAGAGAACGGGAAATTTTAAAAAAGGTTCGATCACCGGGATCTATACGGTTCTGGTGGAGGGAGACGATGTCAACGAGCCGATTTCTGATACAGTCAGAGGCATTATAGATGGTCATATCGTGCTCTCCCGAAAAATAGCCATGCGAAATCATTATCCGGCCATCGATATTTTGGGCAGCGTCAGCAGACTGATGATGGACATTGTTGACCCAAACCAGATTGAAGCCGCAGGGCAGATTCGAAACCTATTGTCGATATACGATGCCAATTATGACCTGATCAGCATAGGGGCTTATAAAAGCGGCAGCAACAAAGCACTTGATCATGCTCTGGCTAGAATTGAAGGGATTAATGGATTTTTACAGCAGGGGGTCGGAGAAAAACTGGCCTTTACGGATAGTATCGAATTAATGAGAAGGGCTGTCTCTTAATTCACTAAGGGAAGAAGGGAAGGTAAGGAATTATGAAGAAATTTCATTTTGCGCTGGACAATCTACTCTCTTACAAGAATCAGATACTGGATAACGAGTTGAAAATCCTCTCGGATTTGAACCGGCAGCATCAGGAGGCTATAGGCAAACTCAGCAACATTCAGCAAAACTATGAGAAGTGCAAAGCGGGTCTTGATCAAAAGCTGGTAAAAGCAGCATCCCCTCAGGAATGTCAGCTATATATGTATTACATCGTTGACCTTAACGACCAGACCAAAATCGTTCAGCACGAGATTGAGAAGATTTCCATGAGAATCGTTGAGCAGATCAGTCAGGTACGGGAAATGAAAATCGAGACCAGAACACTTGAGAG
>JANYJS010000038.1 GCA_025361765.1 Bacillota bacterium | reverse complement strand
CTCCCCTTCTCCTCCTCGACTTTTTCTACCGGCACAGATGTATCTTTGTGCTCCGCCATTTCAGAAACCATATCGCTTCCGCCTAGTTGCTTTGACTCACTTAATACTTTTTGATTGGAAGCCGGTATATTCTCTTCCTTAAGATCGCGAAAAAGATCTCTGAAAGCAGGTTTTTTTTCTGCACTAATTTGTGTATTTCTGTTATTCATATTATTTTTTTACCAGATATGGCGCAGAGAAGCGAGCGCCCCATTCAGAAGTAGTCAGTTCTTCTCCATCATTATTACCATCATCAAAAACTATCTTAAGTTTATCGCTTGAATTGTTGAAACTAATTTCCAGAATTTGATAAATAATTTCTTGTCCATCCAGCGTGTAAGCCCACTCATCACCTTTTTTGATCTCAATAGGACCGTTATTTGTTTCCAACGTATAACTGTTAGTTTCATGGTAATTCCCCTCTGCCTCTACTTTTTTTGTAACCTCAGGAATATTTTTTGCCTGCGAATAATCTACCAGTTTTATTGTATTATCATCCAGCTTATCAATCGACTTTCGGAGATCAACCACAGCAAAATTCGGATTTCTAACAATATTGCTCTGATTTTCAGGAGCTTGGTTCTTTTCTGCATTATAACCGCTCTGTTCACTGCCCTCACCGCTTGAAAAAATTGTAGCTAGTTTACCACTGAACCGAACTGTGTTCTTTGCTTCATGTCCTCGAATAAATACTTTTCCACCCGACCCTTGAAGAAATTTATCCAGAGCTGCTTCAGTGAATTTCTTTCCTCGACCTCTCTGATTGTCCCAAACATCAGAACCAAGAAAAGCATCATCGGAAGGATCAGACCAACGCACATCTTCTGCATCCGTTTGCAGATTTTCAAGATTTTCAAAATCGCCCACTCCTCCATGAGCTGCAATCACTCCATTTTCAGCCGCTACTGCCACAGGCATAGATTCGTATAGAGAAGTATATTCGAAGAAAAGATCCAATCCCTCTTTGTCACCATATTTTTGTTTTAATGACTCCAAAAATCCATATTGTACGGCGATGTCCGCCTCTTCATGATTTCCCTGCAGAAGAATAACATTTTCTGGAAATTTTAGCTTAAGGTCGAGTATCTGTTCAACATTAACAAGGTCTGCGTCACCTCGGTCACCATAGTCACCAAGGAAAACAACTTTTATCGGCTCTCCGTTGGCAACTTTTTGAAAAAAGTTTACCTGATTCAAAATCGCTCTCATCGCTGATGGATCTCCGTGGGTATCACCGATAAATACCGCCTCACAATCACCCGCAAGATATACCACATCTCTATCGACAAAGGACTCGCTGCCTTTCATTTCGGGAATAGTCGGCTTTAGCTTTCCCTCATTCCCCTCTTTCTCTTTCTCGATTATTGCCTTTGCTTCAAGAATAAGCTGCTGCGCTTCTTCAGGAGTCCGCATCCCCGCTCTTTCGTAAATATCTCTTATTTTTTGTTCCGTTTCCGCATCTCTTTTGCCTGTCTCGTCATCATCAAAATCCAAATCAAACACCGGTTCAAATTTTTCGGGAGATGGAGTGCCAACGCTTACTCCCGCTTTCTTAATTTCCGCCTCAAATGAAGATTCTGGAACCTTCTTAAACTCCCCTACTTCATATCCCAATGCCAAAGCCATTACTCGGTATGCCGCCAACCGGTCTTCATTATACTGGTTCATTTTCCCTTTAAGCACTTCCAATTTCAGCTTGCCGTTTTCTGCCTCTCGTATTCTGGCCTCCATTACTTCTTCTTGTGCTTTTCTGTTATTAGCCGCTTTTTCACTGTTCCCGGCAAATAATCTCCAAAATCTGGCGGACCTTTCTTCATCTTCAGTACTGGCTTTAGGTTCGGTCTCAATTGTTTCTGTGGCAGTTGCGGGGCCTTCCGGTCTGATTGTCCTTGGTGTTCCGTCGTCATCCTCTTCTTCTTCGCCTACACCTGTATTCCTGCTGACTATAATTATTTCCGGTCCTCCTTCGCCGTCGTCTGTATTTGCTCCCTCTCC